>DGBL01000063.1 GCA_002384315.1 Micrococcaceae bacterium UBA4005
CCCGGTATGCCCAGGGTCAGCATCGGAACCATCGATCCACCGGTTGCGGCGTTGTTCGCCGATTCCGGTGCGGCGACGCCCTCAATGACGCCGGTGCCGAAGAGCTTGCGGCGCTTGGCGATCTTCTTCTCCGTCCCATAGGCCAAGAAGGAGGCGAGGGTCGCACCGGCCCCGGGCAGCACGCCAGCTGTGAAGCCGAGGATAGACGAGCGGGCCATGGACGGCAGCGCGTGCCCGAAGTCCGAGCGGGTGGGAATCAGTTCGCGCAGCTTTTTATAGGGCTTCTTCCCCGACATCATCTGCGGTTCGGTAATGGCATACAGGACTTCCGAGATCGCAAATAGCCCGATGGCCGCCACGGCAAAATCGATGCCTTCATATAGATAGAAAATGCCGCCGGTGTAGCGGTCCTGGCCGCTGTTTACGTCGATGCCGATCGTACCGATCATCAACCCCAGCAGAACCGCTATCAGTCCACGGACAACCGACCGGCCCGTCAGGGACGAGACGAGCATGAGCCCGGCCAACATCAGGGCCGTGTATTCGGCCGGGCCGAAGGACAACGCCACGCGGGCCAGTTGCGGAGCGAGCAGCGTGAGCCCGATCAGACTGACCGTCCCTCCGAAAAAGGAAGCGAACGCCGCCATACCCATCGCTTTGGCGCCTTGGCCCTTCTGCGCCAGAGGGTAGCCGTCCAGCATGGTCACCACACTGGCGGATTCTCCAGGCATCCGGAGCAGGATCGAGGGAATTGACCCGCCATACATCGCCCCGTAATACACCCCCGCCAGGAGCACGATCGCCTCGGTGGGGCCGAGAGTGAAGGTCAGCGGAAGCAGCAGGGCGATGGTCGGCACGGGGCCAAGGCCCGGGAGGATGCCGACCAGATTCCCCACCAGGACGCCAAGGATGATGTAGATGAGGACGCCGGGTTGGAGCGCGACGCCGAATCCTTGGGCGAGAAAGCCGATTACCTCCACGTGAACAGTTCCTTTCTATCAGTCCAGCGCCGAGATCACGGCAGGTTCACGCCGAGCGCGAGGTCGAAAATGAGGTAGCAGAGCAGCGTCAGCGCGCCGGAATAGAGAATCATCCGACGCACCGAATAGCCAAAGAAAAACCGCAGCATCCCAGCTACCGATACGAGCGTCGCGGCAATGAATCCGATCACCGCCACGAGAACCGCGTAGCCAACCAGTGAAACGAAGAACAGTGACGCTTTCTTCACCTCGGCACGACGCTCCTGCGTGGTCTTCGATTCGGCCGGGCTCTGCCGCGCGGCGCCAATAATGAGGATGACGGACAGCATGATGAGCGCAGAGCCCATGAAAAACGGTGCCGCTCCCGCCTCGACGGTTCCACCCTCCACGCTCACGCCATAGGACACAGCAGTCCACAGGTAGGCGCCAGCCAGCAGGATAAGACCTACGCCGGTAAGGCGCAGTTTCCGTTTATAGGGCCCGCTCTCATGCGCTGGCGCCTCCACCATGCTCTCCACCGCCATCTGTCAGTCCAGGCCTGCGTCGACGAGCAGTTGCTTCGATTCCTCAATGTCGCCCAGCACATAGCTGGCGAATTCGTCGCTGGGCATGAATCCCGGGCTCACGTTCTGTTCGACGAGCAGATCCTGGAACCCTTTGTCCTCGTAGGCCGCGGTAAGCGAGCTTTCCAGCAACTCCTTGCACGACGTCGGCATCCCGGCTTTGGCGACGACACCGCGCCAGTGGCTGCCCACGTAATCGACCCCCGCTTCGGTGAAGGTGGGAGTATCGGGAAGCCCGTCAACGGGTTCCTCGCTCGCTACCCCGAGCACGCGCAACTCGCCGGCACGCACCTGTTCCAGCACCTGGCCCGGGTTGGTGTTGGCGACGTCCACGAAGCCTCCCAGCAGTGCGGTCACTGCCTCGGATCCTCCGTCAAAGGGCACCCAGTTAATGTCAATATCCGTCTTGTCCGCGATGCTTAGGGCTGCGAGATGGTGCGCGGAGCCAGCGCCGAACCCACCCACGTTCAGTTTTCCGGGATTCTTCTGTGCATACGAGATCAAGTCATCGAGAGTTTCGAAGTCACTGTCCGCCTGGACTACCCATGCGTACGGGTCATCCTGTAGCCGGGCAAGATATTCAAGGGCATCGGGTTTGAAGCTGTCAAGTTGCCCACTGGCGAAGAGCACCGCCTGGCTGCGGGTCATCGCGTAGAGTGTCGCTCCGTCCGCTGGCGCCCCCACCAAGGCCGACATCGCTACAGCGCCACTCCCCCCGGTACGGGTCTCGATGACGACAGAAGGCGTGAATCCGCTGGATTTCAGCGACTCAGCCACTTGCCTGGCCATGGTGTCTACCGGTGAACCTGCCTCGGAGCTGACCAGCAGCTTCACTGTCTTCAGATCGCACTGCCCATCTGCACCAGCGGTACCTCCTGGCTCCGAGGCTCCGGATCCACAGGCGGTCATGGCGAGAATGGTTGACAGCAGCGCTGCGCCAGCCAAATATTTTCTCGTCTCTTTCATCATCAGTTCCCTCCATTGGGATTGATTAACAAGGACAAATCTCTTCGGCGATGCCCGGCGGCTGGGAGCGCCTCTGCCCCCAGGCAAGGCGATTGCCGAACATCAAGCTGCAAGATACACGGATACCCGTAAAATCAGACGGCAACTTTACGTATAATATAAATCACATTATGTTCTTGGTCAATGGTTTTGTGCGCCATTGATACTCCTCCGACTCCCAGCCCGCACCCACCTCAGGGACGAAGTCCTGCACGCCGCTGGGTCGTCCGATTCGCGTAGACCGACCATCGCGGCACCCACCGGACCAGCGCCCCGGCCGCGCCAATGCCCAGTATTCCCGCTATCCCGACGCCTAGCGCGAGCGAGCCAAGCGCTGCCCCGGCCGCCACCACCAGGGGGCCGAGCGCTGCGCCGCCATCTTGGAGGACCCGCCAGATACCCAGGAACCGGGCGCGCCCGGCGGAGGGAGAGACATCCGAGCCGAGGATCATCAGGATCCCCGAACTCAGTCCGTTGCCCAAGCCCATGACGGCCGCCGCGACTGAGAGGCCGAGAATATCGGCGGTGAACGGCAGAGCCACCATGGCTCCGCCCATGGTGAGCATGGCCGGGATGCCGACCCACAATCTCCCGTAGTGGTCCATAATTTTTCCGGCCGGGTAAAAGAGCAGCATGTCCAACCCGCCGGAGAGGCCGAATATCAGCGAAATGGTGGCCGGATCCAGCCCCAGGTACGCCCCCCACAGCGGAATGACCGCCTGCCGGGCTCCACGGACTGCGCCCACGAGCAGCACCGCCACGCCGAGCGAGGTAAAAACATTGCGGTGCTCCCTCAGCAGTTGTCTCAACGTGGGTGAATTACCACCCGCCCCGGACTTCCTGCGCCCCGCGACGCAACGCAGACTGTACCGCGGAGACCGCTGCTGCGCGGCTCCGAGCGAAGGCGCGAGGACCAACACCAGCACGGCCGCTCCTGCCGCGACCGCAGCCAGGACATAGGCGTAACGCACCTCCCCGGCCGCAATGACGAAAGCGCCGAGGAACGGCCCGAGAAACTGGCCGATTCGGTGGGCTCCTGCCAGCGTGGACATTACCCTGGCCCGGTGATCGGGGGCGGCGACGACCGTCAGGTAGGAGTGGCGCGCCAGGTTGAAGACCGCTGACGCCGCGCCGACGCCGACGACGGCGGCCGCCAGGGTAAGCAATCCCGGGGCCAGTGCAGCCCCCAGCGCGGCGGCTGCCGCAACCACGCCGGCGATCACCATAGCCATACGGTCACCGACCCGCGCAGCTAGCGCTCCGGCCGGAAGATCCGCGAGGAGCTGACCGACTGGAAGGAGGGCAGCGACCATGCCGGCTGCCGCCAGGCTTGAGCCTAGACCTACCGCGGTGGGTACCAGCACAGGCAGGATGGCGCCGATGCCGATCTGGAAGATCAGTGTGGGAATGAGCGCCCCGAACACTACGGTGCGCAGCGGGAACATGGGTTGCGACCGCAGGCTATGGCCCATTTCCACCCCCATACTCTCCACACTCAGATGGCAAATAAAACAACATCATGTATTATACATAGTATGAAAGCAGCCATAATTGATCATGAGACTGTCCATCCCGGGGCCAGGGACACACCCGCCGCTGGCTCTGGGGAAATACTGGTGAGGATCCGGTCCGCAGGCATCAATGGCGCAGATCTGCTCCAGCGGCGCGGGCGCTACCCGGCACCCCCGGGATCCCCCGCAGACATTCCCGGACTCGAATTTGCGGGCGAAGTGGTGGAATGTGGACTAGGTGCCACACGGTTTGCTCCAGGCGATCGGGTCATGGGAATCGTTGGCGGTGGCGGGCAGGCAGAGTTCATCGCGGTGCACGAGCGCGTCGCAATGCCAGTGCCGGCAGCCCTCGATTGGGCGCAGGCTGGCGCCTTCCCGGAGATCTACTGCACCGCCTACGATGCCCTATTCACCCAAGCCCAACTGCAGAGCGGCGAACGGGTACTCATCAACGGCGGTGCCGGCGGGGTAGGTACAGCGGCAATCCAGTTGGCCCACCTGGCCGGGGCCTTTCCCGTGGCCACGGTGCGGAATGAAAAAATGGCCGCCCATGTCGCCCGCTTGGGAGCTGTCCCGGTAGTCGCCGAAGCAGGCTCGGACGCAGCCGCAGCATCCGGGCCCTTTGACGTGGTTCTTGAACTGGTGGGAGCAGTGAACCTCAACCAGAGCCTGCGTTCACTCGCCCACCGCGGCAGGATTTGCTTCATCGGTGTAGGCGCTGGCCCGAAATGTGAATTCAATGCGCTTCACCTCATGGCCAAACGCGGCCGGATCCATGGATCGACGCTTCGCTCGTCGCCACTGGAGGAAAAAGCGCTTCTCGCACGCGAACTTGAACGCCACGTGCTGCCCCATGTCGATGCCGGACGGCTAACAGTCCCCGTCGACCGCACGTTTCCCCTGGATGAAGTCCACGACGCTTATGAGCACTTCGCTGCCGGAGGAAAATTCGGGAAAATATCGCTGCTTATCTGACCTTCCCGCCGAAAATTCTCGCCACATTTCCACACGCCTGGAGTAGAAAATGAAAATTGTTGTTGGATACGTCCCCAAGCCCGAGGGGCACGCTGCTCTCACCCGCGCCATCGAGGAGGCCGCTGCCCGCGGCGACAGCCTCCTGGTGATGAACACCTCCCGCGGGGACGCACCGATCGATAACACCTATGCAGAAGAGCACGACCTCCAGCTGGTGAGCGAGGAACTTGACGCGTCCGGCATCCCTTATGAAGTGCGCCGGGTAGTACCGGGCCGGGACGCCGCTGAAGAAATCGTCGCGGCCGCTGATCAGGACGGAGCGCGCATGATCGTCATCGGCCTGCGCAAACGATCCGCCGTCGGGAAGTTCATCCTCGGCAGCACCGCCCAACAGGTCCTCTTTGAGGCATCCTGCCCCGTACTGTGCGTCAAAGCTACCGCCGATTAGAAACCTGCCGCCGGGTAAGCGCCGACGAGTCGACCCGGCGCTTACCCGGCTGACCCGATTGGACTGTGTAGCTAATGTAAGATTATATATATCACTGGCGCTCACGGAAAGGGATCAGTCATGGAGGAAGCACCCGAGGACATCCCTCTCTACCAGACCAAATCGGCGTATGCTGCGGCCCGGCTACGACAGGCTTTTTCGCAGGGCAAATACGCTCCCGGTGACCGGCTGCAGATCGCGAAGCTGGCCAAGGATCTGAATCTTTCGCTCACTCCGGTGCGTGAGGCACTGCTCGAACTGGCCAACGAGGG
>DGBL01000163.1:0-2081 GCA_002384315.1 Micrococcaceae bacterium UBA4005
TCGGTGACCGAGACGTCGGAGAACGGCATGCCGTACACCTTCTCAACGTCGTACGGGGAGAACAGGTACATGTCCTCATCGCGCTTGGCCAGCTCGAAGGTGATGTCCGGGATGACGACGCCGAGCGAGAGGGTCTTGATGCGGATCTTCTCATCCGCGTTCTCCCGCTTGGTGTCCAGGAACCGGTTGATGTCCGGGTGGTGGGCGTGCAGGTAGACGGCCCCGGCACCCTGGCGGGCGCCGAGCTGGTTGGCGTAGGAGAAGCTGTCTTCAAGGAGCTTCATCACAGGAATGACGCCGGAGGACTGGTTCTCGATCTGTTTGATCGGCGCGCCGACCTCGCGGATGTTGGTCAGCGCGAACGCCACGCCGCCCCCGCGCTTGGACAGCTGCAGGGCGGAGTTGATGGACCGGCCGATCGACTCCATGTTGTCTTCGATACGCAACAGGAAGCAGGAGACCAGTTCCCCGCGCTGGCGCTTGCCCGAGTTCAGGAACGTGGGAGTGGCTGGCTGGAAGCGGCCCTCGATAATCTCGTCCACCATCTGGGTGGCGAGCTCCTCGTCACCGCGGGCCAGGTGCAGGGCCACCATGCAGACGCGGTCCTCATAACGCTCCAGGAAGCGCTTTCCGTCGAAGGTCTTCAGCGTGTAGGAGGTGTAGAACTTGAACGCGCCCAGGAAAGTTTCGAAGCGGAACTTCTTGCTGTACGCGCGGCTGTAGAGTCCGCGGATGAAGTTCATCGTGTACTGGTCAAGGGTTTCGCGCTCGTAGTACTCGTTCTTGACCAGGTAGTCGAGTTTTTCCTCCAGGTCGTGGAAGAACACGGTGTTGTTGTTCACATGCTGCAGGAAGTACTGGTGCGCAGCCTCGCGGTCGGCCTCGAACTGGATCTCGCCGTCCGGTCCGTAGAGGTTGAGCATGGCGTTCAGCTCGTGATAGCCGAGGCCCTCAAAACGGTGCGCGGCGCTGGCGGAAGTGCCCGCCGCTGCCGTTTCAGTGTCTGCAGTGTCTGTATCTGCAACAGTCATGTCCAAAACTCTTCCAATCCTTGGTTGACCCGGTCAACGTCCTCCGACGTCCCCATAAGCTCAAATCGATATAAGAGGGGAACCGAGCACTTGGCGGCGACAATGTCCGCCGCCAAGCAGTAGGTTTCCCCGAAGTTGGTGTTCCCCGCGCCGATCACTCCCCTGATGAGGGCGCGGTTTCGCTCGTTGTTCAAAAATTTGATGACCTGCCGGGGTACCGCCCCGGCGCCCGCAGTTCCCCCATACGTGGGAAGAACCAGGACAAAGGGCGAGCAGGTCTGAAGGGTCGGTTCCTTGGTGAAGAGCGGAATCCTGGCCGAATCGGTGTGTAGTTTCCTGACGAACCGGTGCGTGTTATCCGACGACGAGGAAAAATAGATCAGCCGCGCATCCGTCACCGCACCCGGAGCCTGTTGCTCCGACTGCGGTGAACGGGTATCTACGGCTGTGCTCATGGGAGGCGGTGCCTTCCGGTGGTTGTGTGCGGTTAGCTAGGCAACGGAGCTGACGGCGGAGTCAGCGAGTTCGTTGATCTTGTCAGGGCGGAATCCGGACCAGTGGTCCGTCTCCGTGATGACGACGGGTGCCTGCATGTAACCCATGGCGCGCACGCGCTCCAGCGCTGCCGGGTCCTGTGAGATGTCCACACTCTGGTAGACGATGCCCTTCTTGTCCAGTGCCCGGTAGGTGGCATTGCACTGCACGCATGCTGGCTTGGTGTAAACCGTTACGGTCATTGGTCGTTCTCCCCTGTATGAAAAGCTGCCCGTATGAAAAGCTGCCTGTCTGAATGCTGTCTGCCTGGAATATCTGCGGGCGTCGGTGGCACGTCGCCAGGAGGGGAAATTCCTGCGAATTCCCGGCCTCGCAGTCCCTGCCAGCCAGCAAGTGATTCGATATCTAGATACTACATCTAGGGTGCTTCGACTCAACTGACCCCAAGATGATGTATTACAAGTATGTCATTTCCAGCGGGATTCGTCCACATTCAATCCACAGGACGGGGTGCATTAAAAGCGCGGAATCACGCGCTTTTAATGCACCCCGTCC
>DGBL01000163.1:2183-4122 GCA_002384315.1 Micrococcaceae bacterium UBA4005
GTGCCAGTCCTCGATGCTGCGCACATAGTGTTCGCGCAAGGCCTGGACTCCCAGGAGTTCGAACCCTGCCCGTTCGATCAGGTTCGCGGTGTCCCCCACCGGGCGCATATGCATATCCGGGGCAATGAAGGATTCGATGAACGGGCCTCCCCCGGGGTGCCTGCCGCGGCGGGACATCTGCTGGATCAGGACTCGGCCGCCCGGGCGCACGTTGCGGAACAGTGCGGAGGTGAAGAGGCCATAGTTCTCCTCCCCTACGTGTTCGCCCATTTCCAGCGACGCCGCGGCGTCGTACGGGCCGTCGCGCACATCCCGGTAATCCTGCAACCTGACCTGCACCCGGTCGGCCAGGCCGCGCCGGGCGATGCGTTCTTCGATGAACGCCTTCTGCTCCCGGGAGATGGTCACCCCGGTGACTTTCGCGCCGAATTGTTCCGCCGCATACAAGCTCAGCGACCCCCAGCCGCAGCCGACGTCGAGGAAGCGCTGGCCCGGCATCGTGTCCAAGCCGAGCTTGCGGCAGACGAGGTCCAGTTTGTCCCGTTGGGCGTCCGCGTGGGTGTAGGCGGGGTCCTCCCGCAGCCAGTATCCGCAGGAGTAGGCCATATGCTCTTCGAGGATGAGCTGGTAAAACTCATTGGACAGATCGTAGTGGTGGCTGATCGCCGCCCGGTCCCGCAGCAGGCTGTGCAGCCTGCCGGTGATCCGGGCCTGCGACGCCGGAGCTGGCAGCGGGCGCCCCAACACTCCGGTCTCGCGGGCGAGCCTAGTCAACTGCGCCACCAGGGCAGGGGTGATTCGTGGCCGGGAAAGTCCGCGCTCGGCGAGCACAGCCCAGAGGTGGGACAGGGCATCGTCCAACGGGCCGGGGACGTCGAGTTCGCCGGTGACATAAGCCTGGGCAGCCCCCAGTTCCCCCGGGTTCCAGAGCAGCCGGCGCAGGGCGTTGGCGCTGTTGAGCTGCACCTCAGGCGCGCCTGCCGGCCCCGCAGCGCTGCCGTCCCAGGCCGTCAACCGGACGGGCAGGTCCCCGCCGACCAGCGGTTCGAGGATTCCTGCGAGCCTTTCGGCTACCCCAGCGCGGGCCAGGGCGGGCGTCTGCTGCTGGTCTGTGTTCGTCATGGGACTGCTCCTGTCAGGGCCGGCGGTCGAAGATGAGCTGCTGCACGTCCAAATATCCGGCCTGGAATCCGGCCCGCGAATAGCAGAGGTAGAACTGCCACATCCGGGTGAAGACCTCGTCGAAGCCCAGCTCCTCCACGGCGTCCTGCTGGTCCAGGAAGCGTTCCTCCCACAGCCGCAGGGTCTGCGCATAGTGGTCCCCCATGGACAGCCGCTCGCGGAGCCGCAGCGCGGTGTACCTGTCGGTGACGTCTTCAATGGCCCGCACGGAGGGAATGAACCCGCCGGGGAAGATGTATTTGTGGATCCAGGTGTAGGACTGCCGGGTGGCCATCATGCGCTCATGCGGCATGGTGATGGCCTGGATGGCTACCCGCCCGCCGGGGGCGAGCAGCCTGTCGATGGTCTGGAAGTAGATGGCCCAGAATTCGTAGCCGACGGCTTCGATCATCTCGACCGAGACAATCGCATCGAACTCGCCCTCCACCGCCCGGTAGTCCTGCAGCTCAACCCGCACGTGGTCCGNNGCCAGTTCCCCCCAGCCGGTGCCGATTTCCAGCACCCGGGTTCCCCGGCCCACGTTGGCCTGATCGAGCAGCCGGTCGATCTTGCGGTGCTGGGCCGGTACGAAGTCCTCCCACTGCACCGCACGCAGCTCTTCGCTGGTGCCGTCGAAGAGCGCGCTGGAATAGGACATCGTTTCATCCAGGAACAGGGCGAATAGCTCGTTGGAAAGATCGTAATGCCGGGCGATGTTCCGCCGCGTGTTGGCGGTGCTGTTGCGCTCGCGCCGGGGCGGTTTGGGCAGATACAGGCC
>DGBL01000177.1 GCA_002384315.1 Micrococcaceae bacterium UBA4005
GCTTTCAACTGGCTCGGAAACCGGGTCGTCGGAGGAAGGCTGGGCGCTTCGCTCGAGGTCCGGTTCAGCCAGGGGCGCTGTCATGGACGAGCCAAGATCCAGGGGGGGAGGTTCGCGAAGTGCCGCGGTGAGTCCTGCACCCATATACATCAGCAGAACCAGGGAAAGTCCGCCTCCAAGTAATATCCGCACCGATGAGAGTTTCATGCCCCAATTATGGCGCCGAATGATGAGATGCGCATGAGAGTTTTGGACTTTCTTGATCTTTTATTCTGCGGCCCGCCCCGGGGCTGATTCGGCCAGGCGCTGCAGGAGTGGTTCCGCGCGGTAGGGAATGTGTTCATGGAGCGCGAGCACTGTTTCGGTGCGGATCACACCTTTGATGCGAAGGATCGAGCGCAGACCCGACTGCAGATGATGGGTATCCACGGAGACCAGCCGACACCAGATATCTCCCCGGCCCGAAATCTCGTAGACCTCCAGCACCTGGTCGATACGGCGAAGCGCCGTGATCACGCCGTCCAGCTCGCGATGGGTGACCTCGACAGTCACGAAGGCCACGACGTCGTACCCGATCAGGCCCAGGTCGATTTCCCGGCCGCGCGAACGGATGGTTCCGGCCCGGGTGAGGCGGCTGAGCCGGGTCTGGGCCGTATTGCGGGCGATGCCGAGCCTATCGCTGAGCTCGCTGATCTGGACCCGAGGGTCGCGAATAAGCTCCAGCAGGAGTTTCACATCCAGTGCGTCTATAGTGCTCATGCTGTTCATTATTACGCAGACTTGCGGCGCTTAATTGATCCTAGTGATCAAATGCGTGGTTATTTTCGTTCCAAATCGATCAAGATGGCCCATTGTATGGAGAAATGTGGCGTCGGTGCTGGCGAAGGGGAGTGTAGGGGTGAGTGTGTTCAGTGAGCTACGGATGCGCCCAGGGCTGCCCACCCAACGGGGGTGGGAGGCGTCAACGGCAAGCCGGCTTGCGCTGGCGGTCACGACGATCAGCATCCTGCTGATCGGCTCCAATCTGGCTACTCCGCTGTACCCGTTGATCCAGGCGGACCTCGGCATCACGCCGTTCGATGTCACGATCGCCTTCACCTGCTATGTTTTTGCGCTGGTCGTGGGACTGGTCCTGGCGGGCCATTGGTCGGACCATGTGGGGCGCCGGGCGGTGCTGGTGCTCGCAGTACTGGTCGGACTGCTCGGAGCGGCGGCCTTCGCCTCCGCCGATTCGCTTGGCGGCCTGGTTCTCGGACGCAGCCTGCAGGGAACCTCCGTAGCGCTGGCTACCGGCGCGAGCGCAGCGGCTCTGCGTGACCTGCTGCCGCACCGGCCGGGGTGGGCCCCACGATTCACCCTCATCGCTTCAGCAGGTGGCGTAGCCGTGGGGCCGCTGCTTGGTGGACTGCTTTCCGTCTATCCCCATCCGACGCGCACACCCTACCTGGTGCTCGCCGTCGTCCTTGTCCTGTTGCTTGTCCCGTTGACCCTCCTGCGTGCGCGCCCTCCCGTGCAGGCGGCTGCAGGACCCCATCCGATACGGGTTCTGCTGCCGCAGCGGATGGTGATTGGAGGCTCAGCGCGCAACGCGTTCTGGCTCGCGGCGCTGGTCGGGTTCCTCAGCTTCGCGGTCTTCGGCTTCACACTGAGTCTTGCGCCGTCCTGGTTCGCACCGATCGCCGGAACGGATTCACGGCCGGTCATAGGCCTTCTGGCGGGGATGATGCTTTTCGCCTCCGTCCTCAGCCAGCTCCTTCCGCTGACCGGGCGGAGCGCAGTGCCCGCAGGCCTCGCGACCATGGCCCTAGGGATGGGGATTCTGCCAGTCGCCGGAATAGTCGGCAGCGTGCCGCTGCTGACGGCGTCCTGCCTCGTCGCTGGCGCCGGTCAGGGCGTGGCGTTCCGGAGGGCGTTTGCCGCGCTGGCTGCTGCGGTCGATACAGCCGGGCACGCGCAAACTATCAGCGCCGTCTACGTCATCACCTACCTGGGTAGCGCGGTTCCGGTGCTGGGCCTGGGTGCCGCCTCCCAATTCTGGGGGATTGACGCCGCCGTGCTGGTCTTCGCCGTCGTCATCGCCACCGCGTGTCTGGCGACCGCACTGCTGGTGGCACGCGCGGCGCCCCGCCGTCGGTGAGCAACTCAGGCTGAGGAAGCCGCGGGAGTGGTCGGGAATCCGGCCGGTTTGTTTGTAGGCTGGTGACCATGCCAGACGACGAATTCCCCCTGTTTCCCGCTGCCCAGACTTCCGCCGTCGTTGGGCTGGATATTGGCGGGACGAAGACACACGGCGTGCTCTGGATCGACGGTACTGTGGCGCACGAGGCCACCGTGGGGAGCGCCAACGTCCAGAATGTCACCGTCGACCAGGCCAAGGCCAACCTTGCGGAACTTTTTGCCCTCCTGACTGCCCCGGGCAGAGCGCAGGTGGTTGCAGGGTCCGGGGGAATCGACACCGACGACGACGCCGAACGGCTCAGCGCCCTGATCCGCGAGCACCTTCCGGCAGCGGTCATCGAGGTAGTCCATGACACACGCCTCATTCTTGCGGCGGGCCGGGCGCGCGAGGGCATCGCTGTCATCTCCGGCACCGGATCGGCAGCCTGGGGGGTCAGGGCGGATGGGGCCCAGACCCGTGCCGGGGGCTGGGGGTATCTGCTCGGTGACGAAGGCAGCGGATACTGGCTGGCGCGGGAGGCCGTGCGCTGCACGCTCCGGCGTGAGGAGCTGAACCTTCCGCGCTCCCCGCTGGGTGAGGCAGTGCTGGCCGCGAATTCCGTCGCCACACCCCAGCAGCTGATCAAACTCTTCCACTCGTCGCGGGGCCGGCGTTATTGGGCGGCCCAGTCCACGCTCGTATTCGCGGCGCGTGAAGCCGGAGACGACGACGCCGACCGGATCCTCGTACAGGCGGCCGCGGATCTTGCAGCGCTTCCCGCCCAAGTAGCGGCGGTGCTCGAGATAGCCGGACCAGTGGTGATCGGAGGAGGGCTGGCGACCCACCAACCCCTGCTGCAGAGTCTTGTCCGCGCCGAATTGGCTGCTCGCGGGCTCAGCGATGTGCGGTTCCTCAGCCAGGATCCCGTGATGGGTGTCCCTTACTTCCTGCAGGGCCAGCCGTAGCAGTCGGCCTACCGACCAGCATCCCCGAGGGCGCCCCAGAGTGGTAGCTGGGACCGCAAATGGTCTCATGCGGGTAACAATCCTGCTCGCAACAGCGGAAAATACCTAACGCAGTCCATCCGACGGGTCCGCCGCTGCGAACCTCTGGCTAGACTCGGACACCTGACCGGATCAACTGACTGTCCGCCTGGCGGAAACCCAATCGATAATCACGGCAGGATGGGTACACCTGGCGCATCAGGGCGGAGCACACCGCCGCCCATGATGCACCTGCCACGAAAGGCGCAGCTGCGATGTCCCCAGCCTCCGAGAGCCAACATGCGGGCCAGCCCACGCCCATGATCGAGTTCGCGGCCGTGACCAAACGCTACGGCAACGCCCACCCCGCCGTGGACGAGCTCACGATGTCGATCGACCGCGGTTCGATCACGGTTTTGGTCGGGCCGTCCGGCTGCGGGAAAACCACCTCGCTGCGCATGATCAACCGGATGGTCGAGCCGACCTCCGGAAGCATCCGTGTCGATGGCCGGGAGATTGCCGGCGTGCCCGCGGCCGCGCTCCGGCGTTCGATGGGCTACGTGATGCAGTCCTCCGGGCTGCTGCCGCACCGGACGGTGATCGAGAATATTGCCACGGTGCCCCGGCTGAACGGCGTATCCAGGCGCGAAGCCCAATTGCGTGCCGCTGAACTTCTGGACGTGGTGGGGTTGGCCTCTGGACTTGGAGACCGGTACCCGGGGCAGCTCTCGGGCGGTCAGCAGCAACGCGTAGGGGTGGCCCGGGCACTGGCGGCGGACCCTCCAGTGTTGCTCATGGACGAGCCGTTCAGTGCAGTGGACCCGGTGGTGCGGGCCGAACTGCAGGAGGAGCTTCTGCGCCTGCAACGAGATCTGAGCAAGACGATCGTTTTCGTCACCCACGACATCGACGAAGCGACAATCCTCGGGGACAAAGTGGCGGTCTTCGCAGTCGGCGGACGGCTCGCCCAGTACGCCACAGCCGAGGAGATCCTCCGCGCGCCCGTGGACGATTTCGTGGCGGGTTTCGTGGGGCGCGACCGCGGCTTCCGGCACCTATCCTTCCAGCCTGGAGACGAGGTGCGCATCCATGACGTGGACCGGATCACCGTGCAGGACCTCCCTGACCCCGCCGTGGCGGTAGACTCCGCGTGGGCGCTCGCGGTCGACGCCGACGGGCGGCCCCAGGGCTGGGTGCCGCAAGCCACCCGGGAAAGCATCCGTTCCGTCACCGACGTGGTGCCAGGCGGTTCGCTCTACCGGCGCGGGGATTCATTGCGCAGCGCGCTGGATGCCGCGCTGTCCTCTCCATCCGGCCTCGGCGTCGTCGTGGACGGGGATCAGCGCGCCGTCGGCGTGGTGCGGGCCGGTGAAGTCTTCGACCTGATTGAACAAGCCCGCCGCCAGCGGGGCCGGGCCCACCACGATACGGAGGTGTAGGGATGCAGTGGTTCCTCGCAAACAGCGACTACATCCTCCGGCTCACCAGCCTGCACCTCTACCAGTCCGCGTTACCGCTGCTTTTCGGGATAGTGCTGGCGGTTCCGTTGGCCCAGTTCGCCCGGCTGAACAGGACCCTGGCAACGGTCATTCTCACCACCTCCTCGATTCTGTACACGGTCCCCTCACTGGCCATGTTCGTGTTCCTGCCGCTTGTTTTGGGAACCCGGATCATCAGCCCGGTGAACGTGACGGTGGCGCTGACCATCTACGCAGTAGCGCTGTTGGTGCGTTCGACCCTGGATGCCCTGAATTCGATTGACGACGGCGTGCGGCAGGCAGCGGTCGCCATGGGATTCACTTCGCTGCGGCGTTTTTTCTCCGTCGACCTTCCGCTGTCCATTCCGGTGCTTTTTGCGGGGCTGCGGGTCATTTCGGTCATCAACATTTCGATGGTCAGCGTCGGTGCGCTCATTGGCGTTTCCAGCCTGGGAACACTGTTCACGGACGGACTGATCCGGGCATTTCCGACCGAAATTCTGGTCGGGATCGTGATGACCCTGGTCCTGGCGCTGGTCATGGACCTGCTGCTGGTACTGGCGGAGCGTCTGCTTACCCCGTGGGCGCGTACAGCCCCGGCCCCGGGATCCCAGGCGCCCGGGCATGCGGCCCGCACGGGGGTGGAGGGCTGATGGATTACTCCAGCAATAACGTGATCGTCCAGATGGTGGAATGGCTGCTGTTTCCTGGCAACTGGTCCGGGGTGCGCGGCATCCCCGCCCGGGTTCTCGAGCATATCGGCTATACATTGCTCACGATGCTCATCGCCGTGCTCATCGCGGCACCGGTCGGACTGTATGTGGGGCACACAGGCAAAGGCCGGGTGGTGGTCGTCGCGGCGATCGGTACGCTGCGCGCACTGCCCACCCTCGGGATGGTTTTTCTGTTCGTGCTCCTCGCGGGCTTGGGCCTGATGCCGCCCATCTGGGCGCTGGTGCTCCTCGCCGTCCCGCCGCTACTTAGCGGGATCTATGCCGGGATCTCCTCTGTGGACCCGAGCGTGACCGACGCCGCCCGCAGCCTGGGGATGAATGAGCTGCAGATTCTTTTCACTGTGGAACTGCCCAATGCCCTGCAGGTGATCATGGGCGGAGTCCGTGCGGCAACGCTGCAGGTCGTCGCGACCGCCGCCGTCGTCGCCTATATCAACCTCGGCGGCCTGGGAGTCTTCCTGGTCGAAGGAACCCAGATCCGGGACAATGGCCGGCTCTTCGGCGGGGCGGTGCTGATCACCGTCCTGGCCTTGGTGGTGGATTTCGCCCTCGGGCTACTGCAACGATGGCTAGTCCCACCGGGACTGCGCATCGACTACGGGCGCGAAGCCCCCCAAAATTCTGGCCGGCAACAGGCCGTCGCCAGTGCACAAGGAGGAACAACATGAGAAACCTGTCGGAACACCGCCCCCGCGGACGAACGATGATGGGCCTGGCTGGTGGCCTAGTGGCTGCGCTGGCGTTGACTGCCTGCGGTGCGAACAGCGACCCCCAGTCGGATCCGGGGAACTCTGCCGGAACCGGGTCGGTGATAGTCGGCTCGGCCGATTTCCCGGAAAGCCAGATCATCGCCGAGATCTACGCCGGGGCGCTGAAAGCGGAGGGGATCGAGGCGAGCACCAAACCGAACATCGGCTCGCGGAAGATCTACTATGCGGCGCTGGAGGAAGGCTCCATTGACATCATGCCGGAATACAGCGGGAACCTGCTGATGTTGGTGGACCCGGAGACCGCCGCCGAAGCACCGGATGAAATCCTCGATGCCCTGCCTGATGCGATATCGGCTTTCTCTCCGGACGCCAACCTCGGTGTGCTTGAGGCGAGTGAGGCCGAAAACAAGGACGCCATGGTGGTGACCGCTGCAACAGCAGAGAAATACTCCCTCACCTCCATCGCGGACATGGGCAAGGTATGCGACAAGATCACCATCGGCGCGCCGAGCACGTTCCAGGAGACCCCGTACGGGCTGCCCGGGCTGAAGAAGAAATACGGCTGTGACCCGGCCGGGTTCGAGTCCCTGAACGACGGCGGCGGGGAAATCACCCTGAAGGCGCTTCTCGAGGACGACATCCAAGCTGCGGACATCTACACGACGACCCCGTCCATCGAGGACAACGACCTGGTGGTACTGGAGGACCCGGAAAACAACTTCCTGGCCCAGCAGGTGCTTCCGCTGGTCAACCTCGACACGGTCAGTGAGGATGCCCGGGCGATCCTGGACAAGGTCTCCTCGATGCTCACCACGGAGGACCTGCTCAACCTCAACCGCGAGGTCAGCGGCGAGGAAAAGCGCAACCCTGCGGACGCAGCAGCAGACTGGCTGGTCGCCAAAGGGCTCGCCAAGAAGTAGCGGACCCGGCCGCGTCGCAGCCAAACCCCGGGCGTGGGGTGCACCACAAATCCGCGCCCGGGGGTTCGGCTGTGGCATCCTGAGTCAATGGCACAGTACAAACAGTCGGACAAACTCCACAACGTTCTCTACGACATACGGGGTCCGCTGCTGGAACACGCGATGCGGATGGAGTCCCAGGGGCACCGCATCCTGAAGCTGAATATCGGCAACCCGGCCCCCTTCGGTTTTGAGGCCCCGGACGCGATCCTGGTGGATATGATTCGCAATCTTCCCGAGGCCCAGGGGTACAGCGACTCGCGCGGCATCTTTTCCGCACGCACCGCCGTCGTGCAGTACTACCAGAGCCGGGGCATCCAGAGCATCGACGTCGATGACGTCTATCTTGGCAACGGCGTCAGCGAGCTGATCACGCTGTCCCTCCAAGCGCTGCTGAACAATGGGGACGAGATCCTGGTACCCACACCGGACTACCCGTTGTGGACAGCATCGGCCAGCCTTGCCGGCGGCACTGCCGTGCACTACCTGTGCGATGAAGCAAACCATTGGTGGCCGGACCTGGAGGATATGGCCTCGAAGATCAACGAGCGCACCAAGGGCATTGTCCTGATTAACCCGAACAACCCGACGGGGGCGGTGTATCCGCGCAGCGTCATCGAGGGCGTCATGCGCCTGGCCCGGCAGCACGGGCTGATTATCTTCGCTGACGAGATCTACGAAAAAATCCTGTATGACGACGCCGTGCACGTCAACGCGGCGTCGGTGGCGGGCGACGACGTGCTGTGCCTGACGTTCAGCGGGTTGTCCAAGGCGTACCGCATTGCCGGATTCCGGAGCGGATGGATGGCCATTTCAGGCCCGAAGCACGACGCCGCGGACTACATCGAGGGCATCAACCTGTTGGCGAACATGAGGCTGTGCGCTAACGTTCCGGCCCAGCACGCCATCCAGACCGCATTGGGCGGGCACCAGAGCATCAACGATCTCATCCTGCCCGGAGGGCGGCTGAAACAGCAGCGGGACAAGGCGGCGCAGATGCTCAATGCTATTCCGGGCGTCAGTTGCGAAATCGCCCAGGGTGCCCTCTATCTTTTCCCGCGGCTGGATCCGGAGGTGTACCCGATTGTTGACGACGAGAAGTTCGCGCTGGATCTGCTCAAGCAGCAGAAAATCCTCATCTCCCATGGCCGGGCATTCAACTGGGTCAATCCAGACCATTTCCGGATGGTGACCTTACCCAGCGTCGAAGTGATCGAGGACGCGATGACCCGGCTGGCGGAATTTCTGGATTCCTACAAGCCCTAGATACCGTTTGCCGTTGGCTAGGAGGCTGGCTGTCGGCTAACCGTCGGCCAGCGGGCTGGCCGCGGTCTTGGTTTTAGCCGCGTCGAGGCGTTGGCGTGCACCTTCGAGCCACTGCTCGCAGTGATCGGCGAGGGCTTCTCCGCGTTCCCATAGCGAGAGGGATTGCTCCAGGCTCACGCCTCCTGCTTCGAGCTGGCTGACCACGGAGAGTAGCTCTTCGCGCGCCTGCTCGTAGGAAAGGTCGGTCATCTGCTGCGCGGATTGCTGATTGTTCATGGGGTGGATTCCTCCTGATGCGGTGGGCTGGGTCGGGTGTGTTGCACGGCGGCGTCGAATCCTCCGCGGGCTACCTTGACGGCGACGATGGTTCCGGCCTGGACTTCCGCAGCATCGCGGACAACCGTGCCGTCGTCGAGTTGGACCACGGCGTATCCGCGGTCCAGGGTTTTCTGCGGTGAGAGGGAACGGACCTGGGTACGAAGGTGCCGGACGCTGTCCAATTGGCGCACAAGCGTGGAGGCAAGGGCGAGGTGTGAGCGGTCGCGGAACCGGCGCAGTTCCTCCGCCCTGCCCTCGACGATCGCCTCCGGGGAGGCGAGGGAGGGACGCGAGCGCAGCTGCGCCAGCCGGTCCTGCTCCCGGCCAATGAACGTGGTGACGGCCCGTCGCAGCCCCGCACGTGCCTGGCTGATCCGCAGCAGCTCCTCAGCGACGTCGGGAACCACCCGTTTAGCGGCGTCGGTGGGAGTCGAGGCGCGCAGGTCGGCGACGTCGTCGAGCAGTGGACGGTCGGCCTCATGTCCGATCGCGCTTACCACTGGGGTGGCTGCCGCGGCGACCGCCCGGATCAGCTCCTCGCTGCTGAACGGCAGGAGGTCCTCCAGCGCACCGCCGCCGCGGGCGATGATGATCACCTCCACCTCCGCCATAGCGTCGAGCTCGGCGAGGGCTCCAATTACCTGGGCAACGGAATTCACGCCCTGCACGGCAACCTCGCGGACCTCGAACTCCACGGCGGGCCAGCGCAACGCGGCGTTGCGCAGTACATCTTTCATCGCGTCCGAGTCACGCCCGGTGATCAGGCCGATGCGGTGGGGGAGCAGGGGTAGGGGACGTTTACGCTCCGGCGCAAAGAGCCCCTCCTCGGTGAGCGCCCGGCGCAGCCGCTCGATCCTGGCCAGCAGGTCGCCGATTCCCACCGGACGGATATCCCGGGTCTGCATCGACAGCCGCCCGGTCTTGACCCAGAAATCCGGTTTCAGCTGGGCTACCACCCGGGAGCCGCGTTCCAGCGGAAGCTCCAGCCGGCTGAGAACGCTCCCGAACACCGTCAGGGAGAGGGAGACTTCGGCATCGACATCCCGCAGCGTAATGAAGGACATATTTGCGCGCCGGTTCAGCTCGATCACCTGGCCTTCGACCCAGGCGGCTGGGGCCCGGTCCAGATGCGCCTTGAGCTTCTCGGAGAGCACGTGCAAGGGCCAGGGCGTCTCCGCTGAGGTTTCGGCGGCGGTCCGCGGCACGGTGGACGGCCCGGCGGGCGGCGCGGCTGCTGGCGGTTCAGCTGCCGGTGGTTCAGACTGCGGCGGTTCGGACTGCGGGGTGCCCGAGGTGCGGGCGGTGGCCTCGTATGACATGGTCCCCCAGGACGTCGTTGGGATGGGCTGGGTTGGAATGGGATGGGCGGCGGCGAGCGGTTCCTGCGTGTCCATGATCCCACGTGTGTGCGCTTCCATGTGTCTACCAGCCCGCACGGACACTCCACGGGCCCGGTTCGCTATGTGTGGAACCGTTGGCCATAATCGACAGGGCAAGCGACTCCCACCCAAAGGACTGTATGCGCACCGTTGTCTCCGCTGTTTTCGCACTGGTTGCCCTGCTCTTGGCTGCGGCCGCGCTGGGGGCGGCGTGGGTGGATGCCAATCTGGTGGACGAAGATGGTTTCGTGGCCATCGCCGCGCCGCTGGGCCAAGATGCAACGTTTCAAGAGGAACTCTCGGCAGCCCTCGCCGAGGACCTCTCCGGCAGCACGTCTCTGCCTGAGCCGATCGCCGCGCTGGTCGGCCCGGTGATTTCCGACGCCGCCTCGGCCATCGCCCAGGCTCCTGGGTATCCGGCAGCGTGGGAGGAGAGCTTGCGCATCTCCCATGCGCTGACGCTTGCCGGGCAGGATGCTGGCCAGCCGGCCGCCGGGGAGCCCCTGTTCCAACTGGATCTCCGCCCCCTGGCCACCCTGATGGCCGACCAGGTGAGTGCGGGGATCAACGTCGACGTCCCGGTCCCGGAGGACACGGTGATCGACATGGGGTCCAGGCCCGCGAATGGGGCGTTCGCCTGGATTACGCACGCCGCAGCCCTCTGGCCCATGGTCGGAGCAGCATCGGCGGTGGCCGGGTTGCTTGCTCTGCTGGCGGCGCGGCGGCGCGCCACCACCCTGATGCTGCTCGGCGCGGGCACCGCCGTCGTCGGCCTGATTGGCTGGTACGCGGCCGGACTGGTGCCCGGCATTGCGGCGAAAGCCGCAGGAGGGAACGCGGTGGCGCGGGTCTTCGCCGAAGGCTTCGCAGCGCGGGCTGCGGTGGAGATCTCCGATTCTTCCGTTCCCGTCCTGATCGGCGGGGCAGCCCTGGCCGCCCTGGCCCTAGTGGTGAAGGTCCTGTTCCGGAGAGACCGGAGCTACCGCTGACCCGGAACCGCTGGCAGGATTGAGCCCCGGCAGGATTGAGCGCCGGTAGGATTGACTCATGACCAGTACTGCAGTCCAGGTCCCCATGCCTACCATTCCGCGCCGTCGGCGTTCGCCGGAGGACGTGCTGGCGGCCTCCCCTGTAGACGGCAAACGCAGGGTCCTACTCGCGGCTCCGCGCGGGTACTGCGCCGGCGTGGATCGGGCCGTGATTGCCGTGGAGAAGGCGCTCGAACATTACGGTCCACCGGTCTATGTGCGCAAGCAGATCGTGCACAACCTGCATGTCGTCTCGACGCTGGAGGAGAAGGGCGCCATCTTCGTCGAGGAAACCGATGAGGTGCCCGAGGGCGCGCTGGTGGTGTTTTCCGCGCATGGAGTCTCCCCGGCGGTGGTGCAGTCGGCTGAAGATCGCGGACTGCGCACGATCGATGCCACCTGCCCACTGGTCACCAAGGTCCACCGCGAGGCCCAACGCTTCGCCCGTGACGATTTCGACATCCTCCTGATCGGACATGAGGGACATGAAGAGGTCGAAGGCACGGCAGGGGAGGCTCCGGAACACATCCAGATTGTCAACGGGCCCGAGGATGTTGACAAGGTTCAGGTGCGCGACCCTGAACGGCTTATCTGGCTCTCGCAAACGACCCTCAGCGTCGATGAGACCATGCATACCGTGAATCTCCTGAAGGAACGATTCCCGACCCTGCAGGATCCTCCGAGCGACGATATCTGTTACGCCACTTCCAACAGGCAGGCGGCGATCAAGAAAATTTCACCGGATTCGGATCTGGTGATCGTGGTCGGTTCCGCGAACTCCTCCAATTCCGTGCGGTTGGTCGAGGTCGCGCTCGAATACGGGGCGAACGCGTCCTATCGGGTGGACTTCGCCAATCAGATCGACGAGTCCTGGTTCGAGGGCGTGGCGACCATCGGGGTCTCCTCGGGGGCGTCAGTTCCAGAAAACCTGGTACAGGACGTCCTGCGGTTACTGGCTGAGTATGGCTACGGCGACGTCGAGGAGGTCGTAACCGCCCAGGAGGACATAATCTTCTCGCTGCCCAAGGAGATCCGGGCGGCGCTGAAAGCCATGGACGGTCCCGGGACGGGCAAGGGCGGGCGCGCACCTAAGGGCGGCAATCCCGCTCCCCGCTAGCCGGAGGCGACGGCTGGGTCCGCCAGCAGTTCCTGGGCGGTGAGGAGCCGCGGTGTGGATTCGATGGTTCCGGGTCCGGCGGAGGATTGCTCCCGCGTGGTTTTCTGGCTGTCCGCAATGGTGTCCGAGTTTGCGGCAGGGACCAGCGAGGCAGCGTCGAAGGCCTCGATCCGGCGTGCTGTCGGAAGGACCCGGGTCTCGAGGGTCCCCACGAAGGCGTTGTATTTCTCCACGGAAGTCCGCAGCGAAGAGCCCAGCTTCGCCACATGCCCGCCCATGGTTCCGAGGCGTTCGTAGAGTTGGCGTGAGAGGTCGAAGAGTTCCCGGGCGTTGTCGGTGAGCACTTCCTGCCGCCAGCTGAAGGCCGCGCCTTTGAGGATTGCCAGCAGCGACACCGGTGAGGCGAGGGCCACGTTGCGGGTGAACGCGTAGTCGAGCAGGCCCGGGTCAGCCTGGAGTGCGGTGGAGAGGACCGATTCGACCGGGATGAAGCAGATCACCAGCTCCGGGGAATTACTCGTTCCTTCCCAGTAGCGTTTTTTGGCCAGCGCGTCCACGTGGGCGCGTAGGGCTTTGGCATGTTGTTTCAGCAGCAGTGCCCGCCCGCCCTCTGGTGTTGTGGCGTCCTCGGAGGGAAGCTCGTGGGCGCGCAGGAAGGCCGAGAGCGGAACCTTCGCATCGATGACCAGCTGTTTGTCCCCGGGAAGCTGGATCACCATATCGGGCCGGGCTGAGGATTC
>DGBL01000082.1:0-10546 GCA_002384315.1 Micrococcaceae bacterium UBA4005
ACCCGCCCAGTGAAGCTCTACATTACAGGTGGCGTCCTGTTGTTCCTCAGCACGCTCTTTGTCCCGCAAGGGCTCTCCGACTTCGCCCGCGCGTCTGCCGCATCAACGCCCGTCCCGCCCTTTGCCGGTTTGTACCTTGCGATCGGCGCCGTTCTGATTCTCACCGCGATCGCCCTCGGCGCCCGGGCTTACTACCTCATCCACAGTGGATCCCCCGGTAACCGTACGCCGGACGAGTAGCTATCTACGCAGTCCGTGGAAATACCACCTGCGGCACTACTCGCAAGTCTGCCGGACTACCCGCTCGGTCCGTGCCCGCTACAGCCGACTACTCACCTCCGCTCTGGCGGTTACCCGACTTTAAGACGCCAGCAACTCGAGTATCAGAGATTGTTGTGAGCCGATTCCCGTGGTGCCACGGTTGCATCAGGCAGCCCCATCATTATCAGGCTAGAGGCGGTAATAAGCCGGGCCGCTGAAACGCATTGGCACGCTACGACTTTAAGCTGGGGAACCGGAGAACACGATGGAACAGAATGCTGGCTTTTCGACGCCCATTTCAGTACGACTACTAGGAGACTTCCAGATCATCCGCGCAGACGGAGTCGTGCTGCGCAGCCCCGATCTCGGCGGGTGCAAGACACGGCTCATCCTTGAAATACTGCTGCTGCAGCTCGGCACCCCGGTATCCAAGGATCGGCTGATTGAACTGCTCTGGGGCGGGCACGCCCCCGATGGCGCGGTCGCAACGGTGGAAAGCTACGTCAGCGGTCTTCGGCGCACTATTCAGCCTGGTCATACCCGGACCGGACCGTTGCGCACCTCCAACGGCGGGTATGTTCTGGATTCGGCGCTCGTGGACCTCGACCTAGCCCGATTTCACCGACTTATCCGGCGGGCGGACCGCTGCCAGAACGCAGAAGCTTACCGCCTACTGCTCCAGTCGTTGGAAATCGGTTCGAGCCCGCTCCTCAGTCACGAACTTACCTCCGAGTGGGCCGAATCAGAACGGACCAGTCAGGCCGCAACAGTCCAGGAGATACAGGTCCGCGTTTCTGAACTGGCTACGATTCTCGGAAAAACGGGTGAAGCGATCCGTTGGGCACAAACAGCAGTCACCGCAGATTGCCTCAATGAGCGGGCCTGGACCGCTCTGGTCACCGCGTTCGAAGGCGCGAGTCTCTACACCGAGGGACTTTCCGCGTACGAGCGCTGCCGCCGATTGTTCGGCCGGGAGCTGGGCTGTGTCCCCGGCCCGTCTCTGCGCGCGGCGCATCTTCGGCTGCTTCGCCAGACAGCCGAAGAGGAAAGTGAACTAGCGGAGGTGCTCAATGCGTTGCTCTACCTAGGCGCCCGACTGAACCTCGTATCCGGCATCGGGTTCAGCGGTGGTGGCCGGGACCTCAGCAGCGAGGGCGCCGGACAGATCCTGGACTCGTTCCTGCGGCGTGCCCGCACGGCAACCTAGACGAAGCGGAGGCGCTGCGCCCGCACTAGCTCCTGGCCGGAGATCCGGCGGGTCGATTTAGATTGTCACGGGCTAGCTCCCGACGGCGGCGGACGTCGGCACACCCGCGTCCACCGGGTGGAACCTGATGCGGATACCGGGCGGCAATTGTGCGGCCCGGTCCAGATCCTCCGGAATCACCACGCCGATCACCGGATACCCTCCTGTCACCGGGTGGTCCGCCAGAAACAGGACGGGGCACCCCGACGGCGGCACCTGCAACGCACCGCGTACCGTGCCTTCGCTGGGCAGTTCCCCCGTGATCCGGCGGACCAGCGGTTCGCCATCCAGCCGCACGCCGATGCGGCTGGACTGGGGGGTCACGAGCCAGGACTGCGCGCACAAACGTTCGAACCCGTCCACCGAGAACCAGTCGTCGCGCGGCCCGCGCATCACCCGGAACTGAATCTCCGCAGCGTCCGCGGCTGCGGGAACATCCGCGAGAATTTCGGGCGCCCCAACCACCGAGGCGGGTGCTGGCGTTCCGACGGCCAGGAGTTGCCCAGCTAGCAACGGCGCCGGACCAAGCCCGGATAACGCATCGGTGGATCGGCTGTCCATGACCGGTTCCGCCACGAACCCGCCCCGCACGGCCGTATAACTGCGCAACCCACGTTCCGGCGAACCAAGGGAAAGCCGCTGACCGGCGCGCAGCAGGAACGGCGCACCAAGCTGCGCCGCGCGCGTTCCTCCGTTGTCGTCCATGATGGTCGCCGACAGATGTGCGCCGGTGACAGCCAGCACCTGGTCCGACTTTGCCTGGAGGTCTAGGCCGCCATGGAGGGTTTCGATCACCGCTTCGCCTGCCGGATTGCCCACGAGGCGATTCGCCTGCCGGAAGGCTGCACGGTCCAGCGCGCCGGATTCGGCTACCCCTAACGCCGCAAAACCTGGCCTGCCCAGATCCTGGAACGTACTCTGCAGTCCGGCCCGGACGATCAGCAGCCCGCCACCGTCATTATCGCCGTCGTTATCGCTTTCGCGGCCGCCGTCGTTGCCACTGGATTCCGATGCCGGCGCCGGTGCCGACGTGGAACCCTGCGTGCGGCTCACTGGGAGCCGCGGGCGGACGGGGCGGAACCGGACCTCGTCGCCCGGAGTGACCAGTGCTGGGTTTTCGCGCGAGCTGTCCCACATCAGCGTTTCAGTTCGTCCGATCAGCTGCCAGCCACCAGGCGATTCACGCGGATAGACGGCAGAATAGCCTCCCGCGAGCGCCACAGCGCCTGCTGGCACGAGCGTTCGTGGCGATTCCCGCCGCGGAACGGTCAGCTCCGGGGGCCCGGCCAGGTAGGCGAATCCTGGCGCGAAGCCGCCGAATGCCGCCGTCCAGTGTGCCGAGGAGTGGCGCGAAATCACCGACTCCTCACTCATGCCGGTCAGCTGCGCAACCTCAGCAAGATCCGCCCCGTCGTACACGGTGTCGATTGCTACCGTACGGCTCGTGCGCTCCGGTTCGAGCGAGAGGTCCATGGACGGGATCCGCCGGGCGATGCGCTGTGCGCAGGCGCTGTTTGTCGCCGTGACCAGCACCGTTTTGGCAGCGGCGACGACGTCGACCTGTCCAGGACTTGGTTCGGCCCGCAACTGGGCCTGGAGGCTGAGGACTTGGCGCAACCCGGGCAGCTCCACCAGCACCGCGCATGGCCCGACCGGCAGAATACGCAAAGCGGGCGGGCTCATCTTGCTAGGCATCCTAGGCGAACCCTGCGACCGGAATCCCTGCGGCCGCGAGTGCGCGGCGGACGGCCTCTGCCATGGCGACCGCTCCAGGCGTGTCTCCATGGACGCAGATGCTTTCCGCACCGACGTCCACCAGGGTACCGTCAATGGCCTTGATCTTTCCCTCACCGGCAATGCGCAATACATGCTCGACGACGGCTGCTGGCTCCTGGAGCACCGCTCCGGGTTGGGTGCGCGGAACCAGGGTCCCGTCCGGCAGGTACGCCCGGTCAGCGAATGCTTCCACCACTGTCCGCAGGTCAGCAGCGCGCGCCGCGCGCTGGATTTCAGACCCGGGCAGGACCAGCAGCGGCAGGGCCGGATCGACATCGCGGACCGCCTCGACCACGGCCTGCGCTTGACCGGCATGGTGAACAATCGCGTTATATAGCGCCCCATGTGGTTTGATATACGCCACGGAGGTTCCAGCAGAAACAGCCAGCGCCTGGAGTGCGCCCACCTGATACACGATGTCGTTGGTCAGCTCCGGCAACGCCATATCCAGAAAGCGGCGGCCGAACCCCGCCAAGTCGCGATAGCCGGGGTGGGCTCCCACCGTGACTCCGGCTCCGGCCGCGGTTTTGCAGGTCTGCCGGATGCCCGTTGGGTCCCCGGCATGGAATCCGCACGCAACATTGACGCTCGATACTGACCGGATGATCTCGGCATCCGATCCGAAGGACCACTGCCCGAAGGATTCGCCGACGTCGCTGTTCAGGTCGATGCTCTGCACTGTGTCCTCCGATGTGATCCACCTATTCCCCAAGCATGGAGCATTTCCCCCGGATTGTTCAACATTCCACTCCAGGTTCCCGCAGAGCTCAAAAGTAAGCAGGCTTGGTAAGCAGCGTGGTGGGTCGGTAGAGTGGGTGATGAGAACGCAATGCACTATCCATCGCCTTCGGGGGAGGAACCGTCATGCCGGAGCTCAACGACTGGTCAACCAGCCGGTTGCTTACAACCGCCGCACGCATCGTGGAACATTCATGGAACGAGCGCCTACTAACCATCGGAATCACCCACGCGGGCCTGACCACCCTTGGTGTCCTTGACCGTGAGGGGACCGTCACAGGGGTGCAACTGGCCCAGCTGGTGCACGTTCAGGCCCAAACAATTGGACGAACGTTGGACCGTCTCGAAAAACGCGGACTGGTCACTCGCTTGCGCAACACCGCCGACCGCCGGAGCCAGCGCATTGCCATTACTCCCGCTGGCAGGGAGGCGCTGGGTAAGGCGCAAGAGCTGGAAAATAGTCTGATCTCAGGTCCGGGGCTGGAATCTGAGGAGCTGAGGGCCCGCCTTCAGACCGTTATTGAGGAACTCGGACCCAAAAAGTAATTGCAGATGCGGAACCTGCAGCCGGCTGCCTAAAATCCGCCGTCGCTGGCCATGTTGTTGAAGCGTGAATAATGCCCCTGGAAACCTACGACCAGCGTTTTCGTCGGCCCGTTTCGATGCTTGGCAACGATCACGTCCGCCTCTCCGGCACGCGGAGATTCCTTATCGTAGACATCATCGCGGTGCAGCAGGATGACCATGTCCGCGTCTTGCTCGATCGACCCTGATTCACGCAGATCCGAAACCTGTGGGCGCTTGTCGGTGCGCTGCTCCGACCCACGGTTCAGCTGCGAGAGAGCCACGACTGGAACATTCAGTTCCTTCGCCAACAGCTTGAGCGCGCGGGAGAATTCTGAAACCTCCTGCTGGCGCGACTCCACCCGCTTACCGGATGACATGAGCTGGAGGTAGTCAAGCACCACCAGTTTGAGGTCGTGGCGCTGCTTCAGGCGACGGCACTTTGCCCGAATTTCCATCAGCGACATGTTCGGGCTGTCATCGATAAACAGTGGGGCGTCATTCATCCGCCCCATCGTTGTGGCGATCTTGCTCCACTGCTCGTCCTTAATAGTGCCCTTGCGCAGATCCTGCAGGCCGATGGTTGCCTCGGCGGAGAGCAATCGCATGGCGATCTCGTTGCGCCCCATCTCCAGGGAGAAGAAGACGGTGGTCAGATTGTGCTTAATAGCAGCCGACCTAGCCCAGTCAAGCGCAAACGTGGACTTTCCCATGGCCGGCCGGGCCGCGATCACAATCATCTGCCCGCCGTGCAGGCCCTGGGTAAGCTCGTCGAATTCATAGAAGCCCGTCGGAACACCGCTCATGCCCTCACCGCGATGGCCTGCGGACTCAATCTCATCAACCGTGCCCTCGATGATGTCCTTCAGCGGCACATAATCCTCGGCTGTGCGCCGTTCGGCCACCGCATAGACCTCCGCCTGCGCTGCGTTAACCAGATCATCTACCTCGCCGTCGTTGGAATACCCCAACTGCACGATCTTGGTGCCAGCATCCACCAGCCGGCGCAGCACCGCACGCTCGCGAACGATCTCAGCGTAGAAACCAGCATTCGCCGCCGTCGGAACAGACTGGATCAACGTATGCAAATAGGCGGGCCCGCCCACACGTGAAATCTCGCCGCGCTTGGTCAATTCATCCGAAACAGTCACGGCATCGGCTGGTTCCCCCCGCCCGTAGAGGTCCAGAATTGCCTCGTAGATGCTCTCGTGGGAGGGACGGTAAAAATCGACCCCACGAAGGACTTCCACGCAGTCCGCGATGGCGTCCTTGGAAAGCATCATCCCGCCGAGCACCGACTGTTCGGCTACGAGATCCTGCGGTGGAGTCCGCGCGAACTCCGGCACGCCCGTGTCACGGGAGGAATCCGCATGCGTCAATGACACCGTGACACCCTTTCTATTCAGCTGGTTCTGGCCAGTGAGTACTGGCCAGGTGAGTCTGGTTTCGTACGCGCTTGCAACCCGTTACACGGCTCCGGCGGCGGCTGGGAGCCGCGATGTGCCGGTGTAGTAGCAGTAGCACGCTCCGCCGACACTTTGGTGGACTTCCGTCACGGTAGTCCCCTTCCGCGCACGCACCAAGCTCACTATTTTTCCACCTGTGGATAACTTGTGAATTACGCGGGCGTGTCTTGTGCACAGGATGTGGAGATCTTTGTGGATAAAAAGATTTAGAAAGCTCTAAATAGCCTCTGACTAGGTACAACATATTAAACGGTGTGTGGAGGAAAAGAACTTACCGTCAACCTTCATCCACAAGTCGTATGTTGACAAACTGCGTAAAGGTGCTCGCTTTTGAGCCTGCCTAGCACGTCTCCCGTAGAAAGCCGGTCCCACGCAAGGGAGGGGCCCCGCCGTACGGCGGGGCCCCTCCTCGAACCTGGTTGCAGCGGGCTGTACTAGCCCGCTACGACGTCGAGGTCGATTACTGCAGCAACATTCTCGTGCAGACGAACGTTGGCCTGATAGGCACCGACCGACTTGATGTGCGCGGGCAGTTCAACCTTGCGCTTGTCGATGGTCCCCAACCCAGCTGCTTCCACAGCCTTGGCCACGTCCTCGGCTTTCACCGTGCCGAAAAGCCGCCCTGATTCGCCCGCCTTGACGGTCAGCGTCACAGGCTTGGCTGAGAGTGCAGCAGCCTGCTTCTGGGCATCCTCGAGCGTGGCGTGCTCCCGGGCGGTGCGGGCAGCCTTGATCGACTCAACCTGCTTTTCTCCACCCTTCGTCCACGTCAGCGCGAACCCGCGCGGCAGGAGGTAGTTACGGGCGAACCCGTTCTTGACCTCCACAATGTCGCCTGCGGCGCCGAGGCCGGTCACTTCCTGGGTCAAAATTAGCTTTGCCATGAAAAAGGTCCCTTTCCTTTAGCCTCGGCCTGCGCCGGAGTATGGCAGGAGTGCAACTTCGCGGGCGTTCTTGATTGCCTGCGCAATTTTGCGCTGTTCCTGCACTGTCACACCGGTGACTCGACGGGCGCGGATCTTTCCGCGATCGGAAATGAACTTACGCAGCAACGCTACGTCCTTGTAGTCGATGACAGTTACGTCAGCGGCCTTCAAGGGATTGGACTTTGGTTTGGGCTTACGAATTTCAGCCTTAGCCATCGTGGTGCTCCTTAATTCTGGTGGAGCCCGCAGAACGGTTCTGCGGGATGGGACGTGCACTTTAAACTGTGCGGGCATCCTCCGGGAACGGAGAGCGCCCGCTAGGGCTCGAATCCCTAGAAGGGAGGCTCCGAGGAGTCCGGACCGTTGCCCCAGCCCTGCGCATTACCACCGGCTGGCGCACCCCAGGGATCCTCCGCGGGCTGCTGCGCCTGCTGGCCGCCGCCCCACGAATTTCCTCCCGGGTTGGAAGTGCCGCCGTTGAAGCCACCGCCGCCTGAACGCTGCGTGCGACTGACCTTGGCGGAGGCATAACGCAAGGATGGACCAATCTCGTCCACCTCGAGCTCCATAACGGTTCGCTTTTCGCCTTCTTTGGTCTCGTAAGAGCGTGACTTCAGGCGGCCCTGTGCGACAACCCGGGTGCCTTTGGTGAGGGTTTCGGCCACATTTTCAGCCGCTTCCCTCCACACCGAGGCACGCAGAAAGAGCGTTTCGCCGTCTTTCCATTCGTTCGACTGGCGATCGAACGTACGCGGCGTCGAGGCAATGGTGAAGTTCGCCACTGCTGATCCCGACGGGGTGAAACGAAGCTCAGGGTCGTTGGTGAGATTCCCAACAACCGTGATGATAGTTTCGCCTGCCATGGTGCCTCCTTTGGTCACATCCCGAGTAATCGGGCTCTTTGGGTACCCGGAGTCAATGCCAATAATTATTCGGCAGTGACTTTCTGCTCTTCGGGGCGAATGATCTTGGTGCGCATGATCGTCTCGTTCAGACCAAGCTGGCGGTCAAGTTCAGCCGCGATCGCAGGAGTTGCCGTGAAGTTAACGACGGCGTAGATTCCTTCGGCCTTCTTTTTGATTTCGTAGGCCAGGCGACGCCGGCCCCAGATATCCACTTTCTCGATGCTTCCCCCACCGTTGCGAACAACGTTCAGGAACTTCTCGAGTGTTGGTTCGACGGTACGTTCCTCGACATCGGGGTCGATGATTACCATCAATTCATATGCACGCATGTATGAACCCACCTCCTCTGGGCTAAACGGTCACGGCCTTTCCGTAACAGGAGGTTCTTTTGCGTTGACATGCTCCGTCCCTTCTCCATGGTGGGAAGTGGCCGAGCACAGACTTTCCTATCCTAGTGCATTGTGCCTGAACTGGGTGAGTCACCGGGTCCGCCGTGGAAAAACTCTCCAAGCACCCGGGCCAGCCGGTAGGGATCCTCCACGCCACACATCTCCCGCGCTGAGTGCATCGAAAGAATAGGGATGCCGACGTCGAGAGTGCGGATGCCAAGGCGGGTCGCCGTCAGGGGTCCGATGGTCGATCCGCACGGGATGGCGTTGTTCGAGACGAACTCCTGATAGGGAACTGACGTTCGCTGGCACAGTCCCGCCCACAGGGAAGCCCCTGGCGCGTCCGTGGCATACCGCTGGTTGGCGTTGATCTTCAGTACGGGCCCGCCATTGGGCACCGGCCGATTGGCTGGATCATGGCGTTCCGGATAATTGGGATGCACCGCATGGGCGGCGTCCGCCGAAATACAGACCGAGGACGCCATAGCGCGCATCCGCTCCTCCAATCCGGCGCCAGTGCCAGCCGAAATACGCAACAACACGTCCTCGAGAAATGGTCCGCTTGCTCCGGAGCGAGAAGCGCTGCCAACCTCTTCGTGATCGAACGCAGCTACCACCGCGATCGGCCGCTGTGCGCCGTCCGCGCTCGAGCCGCCGATGAGTGCATGCAGTCCAGCATGCACCGACACCAGGTTATCCAGCCGTCCCGCAGCCAGAAACGCGCCGCCGGCCCCGAAACGCTGCGGTTGCTGGCTATCAGCGATGACGACGTCGAAACCGCCGACGTCGGCTGGTTTGAGCCCTGCTTCCTCCAAGACCACAGTCAACAGGTCCGCGTGGCCCGGATCCCCCAGACCCCACACCGGGTTCATATGCTGTTGCCGGTCCAGAACCAGCCCGTCGTTAGCTGCACGGTCTAGGTGGATTGCAAGCTGTGCAAAGCGCAGCAGCGGCCCCGTCCGCACCAGATGTTCGACGCCGTCGCGCGTCACTATCCTGCCTGCCAGGATCAATTCCCGATCAAGCCAGGAATTCAGCAGCGGGCCGCCGTAGATTTCCACCCCGGCCTGCAGCCATCCCGCCCGGCCGCTGCTCGGTCGGGGCTTAAGCGTAAAGGTCGGAGAGTCCGTGTGCGCGCCGACGATGTGAAATCCGGTCAACGGCCCGGCGTCGGCCTGTTTGACCCAGGCGATGAGCGCCCCGTCGCGGATCACGAAATATTTTCCCGCCGCGACGGGCCACTGCTCGGACTCTTCCAGGCGTGCGAATCCAGCTTCCAGCAGCCGAAGCCCTGCGCTGTGGGCGGCGTGGAAGCTCGAAGGAGACGCGTTGAGGTAGGAACTGAGGTCGCTGAGGTATTCCGAGGCCGCTGGCATGCTCCGATTCAACCAGATTGCCGGTTCCCGCGCAGTGTCCCGCCTCAGTCCCGGCGTTCGGCGGCAGCCGGAGCTACGAGGACGGAGGCCAGAATGGCAACTCCCACCGCGAGCAGTGCGGTACGCAGACCCACTAGATCGCCGAGGTAGCCAATCAGCGGCGGCCCGGCAAGGAAGGCCGTATATCCAATGGTGGAGACCACGGAGACACGCGCCGCCGCGTACCGGGAATTGTCGGCAGCCGCAGACATCCCCATCGGGAATCCGAGCGCGGCCCCTGCACCCCAGAAGATCGCACCGAGCCCCGCCAGCGGCGCCGTCGGCGCGAGAACGAAAACCAGCAGCCCTGCCAGAGCGGAGCCGAGGCTGGCCTGGAGGACGCGTACTCTCCCAAACCGGTCGATGAACCCCCCTCCGATGAACCGCACGGTCGTCATCGACGCGACGAACACAGCAAACACCATCGCGCCTACGCTTTCGGAGGTGCCGAGCCCGTCCACGACTGCCTTCGCCGCCCAATCGTTGGCTGCGCCTTCTGTTAGCGCGGCGCCTAGGACGACCAATCCGATCAGGAGGGTGCGCGGTTCCCGCCAGGCAGCGAAGCGGCCTCCGGGAGGGGCAGGCTCGTCCGGGTGACGTGTCACGTGCGGGAGGAAATACCGCGGGAGCCAGAGCGAAACGACTAGCGAAACCACCGCAACGGCAGCAAGGTGGAGGGGAAGCTCCACCTTCAGCGCCGCCAGGAGGGCGCCGATCAGGGCGCCGATGAACGCTCCAGCGCTGAATCCTGCATGGAACCTTGGCATGAGGGTGCGGCGGAGCTGGCGTTCGACGTCGGCTCCTTCAATGTTTTGCGCAACGTCCCACAGCGCGACGCCGGTTCCGAAAAGAAACAGGCC
>DGBL01000082.1:10675-11017 GCA_002384315.1 Micrococcaceae bacterium UBA4005
GCTGGCCGAAGCTGAGGGTTCACGCCTAAACGCTACACGCTTGCTCTGCCCAGCCCGACGATTGCGTCGCCCGCCGCTGCCGGCCACCGGTCCGCGGGGCTCAGCGAACGCGTTCGACCCGGGACTCGTCCCACACAGGCTCGCTGGATTCGTACACCCGGCCGTCCGATCCGAAGACCAGGAACCGGTCAAAGCTGCGTGCGAACCACCGGTCGTGGGTGACCGCAAGCACCGTACCCTCAAAACCGTCGATTGCACGTTCGAGTGCTTCCGCTGAATGCAGGTCCAGGTTGTCGGTGGGTTCATCGAGGAGCAGCAGTGTCGCACCGGAGAGTTCAAGCA
>DGBL01000095.1 GCA_002384315.1 Micrococcaceae bacterium UBA4005
ATACTGGTAAGCTTGTCACAGACCGACTGGATGTCGTTATTTGCTGTGTTAAGACCCACCGCCGCCAAGCTGCGGCGAGCGGGATTTTTTCTGTAGAATGACATGCAGTTTGCAAGCGGAGTTCTCTCCCACCCGCGTCAGCCGTTTTCCCGCCGGAAGCAATTCCATGGGAAGCAAGGTTGCCGGGTACCTGGTCGGGCATTCCTTGGGGCGCATTACGCCGCGGGTTCTGCGCACAGCCCCTGAGGGGCGCGTGCAATCCGATCTTCGAGGCCTTCGATACGATTGCTCCGGCAATTGGGGGCCTTCTCTATTTGCCGGATTCCACAACAAAAACAGGAGCTTTAACATTAGCGAGCCAAGAATCAATGAGCGTATCCGCGTCCCCGAGGTGCGGCTGGTCGGCCCTGCAGGTGAACAGGTAGGAATCGTCCGTATTGAGGATGCCCTGCGTCTGGCTGCCGAGTCCGACCTTGATCTCGTTGAAGTTGCACCTCAGGCGAAGCCTCCGGTGTGCAAGCTGATGGACTTCGGTAAGTACAAGTACGAGGCCGCGGTCAGGGCACGTGAAGCACGGAAGAACCAGACGAACACCGTTCTGAAGGAAATCCGCTTCCGCCTGAAGATCGACACCCACGACTACGAGACGAAGCGCGGACACGCACTGCGCTTTCTCGGCGCCGGGGACAAGGTCAAGGCCATGATCCAGTTCCGCGGCCGCGAACAGCAGCGGCCCGAAATGGGTATCCGGTTGCTGCAGCGATTTGCCGAGGATGTTTCCGAGGTGGGAGTGGTCGAATCGACTCCGCGTATCGACGGACGCAACATGGTCATGGTGATCGGCCCGGTGAAGAACAAGGCCGAAGCCAAAGCTGAGGCGCGCCGCGAAGTGCAGCGGGCCGAGGCGAAAGCTGCCAACGAGTCTGCGCGCAGCGGCAAGCCCAGCGCAAAGGTCGATGTTTCCGGAAGCGCGAACGCTCCACTGACGCAGAGCCTGGCTGATCTGCTGCCGGAGGGCTACTCGGTACATTCCGAGGACGCCGCGCCAGTAGCGGACACGGTGGCGGAAGCTGAAGCGGTTGAAATGCCGGTTGAAGCGCCAGCCAAGGTTGAAGTTCCTGCCAAGGTCGAAGCGCCAGCTGAGGTTGCTGAAGTAGCAGCCGAGGTCAAGCCNNGCAGTGAGTAAAGCCAAGGCGACGGAAACCAAGCCGGCTGCAACTCCAAAGCCGGCTGCAACTCCGAAGCCCGTCGCAACTCCGAAGCCCAAGGCGGCGCCGAAACCGGCAGCCGCTCCCAAGCCTTCCGGCAAGGCGGCTCCCTCCAAGAGCCCGTCCAGCCGGCCCAAGCCTGGAACCTCCGCCTGAGGGAAACCTCAGGCACTAAAGGTCCGTCAAGGCGAGACAGTAAATCCAGTAGCACCTCCGGGTGCTCTCACACCGTGGGCAACCGCTCACGGCTATTCGAAGGAGATCGGTTCCCATGCCGAAGATGAAGACCCACAGCGGAGCCAAGAAGCGCTTCAAGCTCACCGGCAGCGGCAAGCTCAAGCGCCAGCAGGCCAACCGCCGACACTACCTGGAGCACAAGTCCTCCACCCTGACCCGCCGTCTGGCTGGAGACAAGATTGTCTCAAAGGCTGACACCCGGGCCATCAAGAAGATGCTTGGCGTCTAACACATAATTATTTTCTCTCCGGCGCACCGCCAATCGGGTAGCGCACGGCGGCACCACCGTCGCTGGCAGGAGATCTACTGAAGGAGTACGCACGTGGCACGTGTGAAGCGGGCGGTCAACGCCCACAAAAAGCGTCGGGTTATTCTTGAGCGCGCCAAGGGCTACCGCGGGCAGCGTTCACGCCTGTACCGCAAAGCCAAAGAGCAGCTGTTGCACTCGTTTGTGTACAGCTATGGGGACCGTCGCAAGCGTAAGGGTGATTTCCGTCGCCTCTGGATCCAGCGCATCAACGCTGCATCCCGCGCGAACGGGCTCACCTACAACCGCCTGATCCAGGGCCTGAAGGCAGCGGAAATCCAGGTGGACCGCCGCATGCTCGCGGATCTTGCCGTTACTGACGCAGGCGCCTTCGCGGCACTCGTGCAGATCGCGAAGGATGCGCTGCCCGCGGACACCTCCGCTCCTGCGCCGTCCGCAGCCAAGGCCTAGTCAGTTCCGGGATTCCCGGTCGCTGACTGTCGTCGATGAATGTATCCGGACGCCCCCAGGCTCCAGTGATGTCCAATGCCCGAGCCGATCGGGTGAAGGACGTCGCCCGCCTGGCAGGGCGTCCGGCTCGTTTAAGGCAAAACCGCTTCCTCGCCGAGGGGCCGCAGACCGTGAGGGAAGCGCTACGGCTCCACGTCGAACGGCGCAGCGGCAGCGCGGTCGGGGTTGTCGATGACCTGTATATAACCGCGGCGACCCTCGACCGACACCCCGACCTTGGCATGCTGGCGGAAACCGCGGGCCTCGAATGCCGGATCGCCACGGACGAGGTGCTAGCTGCTATGGCCTCCACGGTGACGCCGCAGGGCGTCCTGGCGGTCTGCCGGGAAATCGATATTCCGCTGGAGAAAGTCCTGGCTGGCAACCCCCGGCTGGTGGCCGTCCTGGTCGAAGTTCGTGATCCGGGCAATGCGGGCACGATCCTCCGCGCAGCGGATTCAGCTGGAGCGGACGCCGTGATCGTCACGAGATCCAGCGTGGATCTGTATAACCCCAAGACGGTGCGTTCGACCGTCGGGTCCCTCTTCCATCTCCCGGTGGTACTCGGGATGGATGCCAGCGAGGTGTTCGAATCTCTGGCAGCGGCCGGGATCGCTGTGCTTGCAGCGGACGGCTATGGTGCCCATGACCTGCATGACCTGCAGGATGAAAGCGCACGACGCCGTTTCGGTGCCTCGCCGTCGTCGGCTGGGCCGCGGCTTGAGAATCCCACGGCCTGGCTGTTCGGCAACGAGGCGCAGGGTTTGCCCGCCGCCGCGCTTGAGGCCGCTGACTACCGGGTAGCCGTTCCGTTGTATGGTCAGGCTGAAAGCCTGAATGTCGGCACCGCAGCTACGGTGTGCCTGTACGCTTCCGCCCGCTCACAGCGGAAAATCTGAGCGTACGGTTGTCCCCGGTCGACGCGGGTCACCCGGAGCTGGTTGTCGGTCCGGGTGCGGCAGGTCGGCGTACTCGGTCCAGATATCCGCTGGTGAAGGCGACACCTAGCCCGACCACGGCCAGTGCGGCGCCCACGAGGGCGGGCGCGGTATAGCCCCACCCCAAGGCAATTACTACTCCGCCGAGAAAGGCGCCCAGCGCGTTGGCAGTATTCAGGGCGGCGTGGATGAGGGAGGATGCCAGCGACGGTGCGTCCGGGGAGACATCCAGCAGCCGGATCTGCAGCGAGGGAACCAGCATGGAGCCGGTCGCTCCGATGAGGAAGACAAATATCAGCGCCGTGGGCGCCCAGAGCGCGGCGGCAGAGAAGGCCAGCAGCGAGACGGCGATGACACCCATCATGGAGTAGATGGTGCCCATCACCGAGATGTCGGCCATGCGACCGCCGACCATATTGCCGGCCACCATGCCCAGCCCGTAGAGGGCCACCACCACGGGCAACACGGCTTCCGGCAAGCCGGTGACCTCGGTCATGGTGGGGGAAATGTAGGTATAAACAGCGAAGAATCCGCCAAAACCGACAATCCCTATCAGCAGGGTCATCCACACCTGGAGCCGGCGGAAAGCACCGAGCTCACGGCGAATACTGGCGTCCTGGTGGACTGCCTGGGCCGGGACGTAGCGTGTAATCATGGCGACGGTCAGCAGGCCGATTGCGCCCACCAGCAGGAACATGGTCCGCCAGCCGAATTGTTGACCCAGCCAGGTCGCGAACGGAACCCCGATCACATTGGCGATACTCAGCCCCATCATGACCATCGCTACGGTCCAGGCTCTCCGGGTGGGAGCGGCCAGTGAGGCGGCGATCACCGCGGCGACGCCGAAGAAGGCGCCGTGCGGAAGCCCAGAGATGAAACGGGTGAACAGGAGCCAGCCGTAATCGACGGCGAAAAACGATGAAAGGTTTCCGGCCGCGAAGAGAAGCATGAGGCCGATCGCCACGCGTTTGCGCGGCAGACGGGCCGTCGCGGTGGCCAGCAGCGGTGCGCCGACGACGACGCCGATTGCGTAGGCGGAGATTACATGGCCGCCGGTGGGCACGGCGATTCCGAGGTCCCGCACCATTTCCTGCAGCAGCCCCATGATGGCGAATTCTGTGGTCCCGATCCCAAATCCACCCATGGCGAGCGCGATGATCGCGAGACTGAGTTGGCGTTCGGACAAGGCAGGGGCGTGACGAACTGGCGTCATGGGTCTCAATTCGGGGTGCAGGGGTGCAGGACAAGCGGTCAGTGGTGGGGTGGTTATCGCACCAAGGGACGCCGTTGTCCCTGCCAACTCTAGTGGTCCCGCCCGATGCGGGGTAGCTGCCGCGCATTCAGGAGGATTCCGGAAAAATCGGCGCAACGCCCTAGGCTCGTAGTGTGCCTATCAACAGCCCTCCCCAGCAGATAGTCGGCGCAGCGATCGTGAATTCGCTCCTTAGCCCCACCGTGTTACTGGTGGCCCGCCGCACGGCTCCTGCCCAGTTTGCTGGGATGTGGGAGTTTCCCGGCGGCAAAGTGGAACCGGGAGAAACTGTAACCGGCGCCCTCCACCGCGAGCTGCGGGAGGAACTCGGAGTGGATGTGCGACTCGGCGCCGAGGTGCCCGGCCCGCTGCCGGGGGGCTGGCCGTTGAACGCACGTGCGGTGATGCGGGTGTGGCTGGCCGAAGTCATCGCCGGCGAACCGGCTCCGCTCGAAGACCATGACGAGTTGCGGTGGGTGCGGCTTACCGGTTCCGCCGAACTGGAGGAACTGAACTGGATTCCCGCCGACCGGCCCATTCTCGACGCCCTGAATCTATGCGTGAAGGGGCCGTGAACGGGCGGGTTTTGTTGGTGCTGCCGTTGACTCGATCGCTGGGCAAGACCTACAATTAGCGGGTCCACACACCGTTTAATGGGGGACTTTTTGGAGGGTCATGATGCCTGAATATATGGATGTACACCGGAATATGACAGGCATTACCGCAGAGGACCTGAAGGCCGCCCATGAAGCGGATCTGGCCATCCAAGGCGAAGAAGGCGTGGAGTTTAAGAAAGCTTGGGCCGATCCGGAAAGCGGTGTGATCTATTGCCTTTCAGAGGCTCCGTCCGCCGAAGCTGTGCAGCGAATCCATGAGCGCGCAGGACACCGGGCTGACGAGGTTCACGCAGTGCCGCTGTCGGTCTAGTCAACCGGTATCCCGGACCAGCACGTCCGCGATCTCGTAGAAGCGATCGCGAGGGCGGCGGTGCTTTTATGACCCGGGGGCTGTCCGCAGCAACCGGGCCAACGGGCAGATCCGCTGGGGTACGCAAGTTTTTGCGAAGGATCACCCCAGCTTCTGAAGCAGGCTTCCTACCCGGGCCTACGCTGGTGAGGACGGGCTGGGAGGCACACGCCAAACACACCGTCCGGACGGCCCTACCATCAGCCCCAGAAGGACCCCATGCGCACTGCACGCCTGCTTCGCCCCGCCCTGACCGCATTGATCCTCGCGGCATTGGCCGTGCCCGGCGCGGTCGCGCCAGCAGGCGCAGCGCCCGGACCGTCAGTGGGAACCTCGCCCAGCGCGCCCGCCCGGTACCTGGTCCAGTACACCCCGGGTACTGACATTGCTGCGGAAGCACGCTCGCTCCGTTCCAAGGGCGTGGGCTCCAGTGCCGTAAAAGTCGGGCGAACCTTCTCCGCAGCAGTCCGCGGCGCCGTCGTCACCGCTACCCCGGCGCAGGCCTCAATCCTCAAGCGATCCGCGCGGGTCGCCGCCGTCGAACTGGACGCTCCGGTTTCGCTCGCCGAAACCCAGCAACCGGTCACCTGGGGGCTTGACCGGGTTGACCAGCGCGCGCTTCCGCTTTCCGGTTCTTACAGCTATACCGCGTCCGGAGCCGCAGTGGCCGCCTATGTGATCGACACCGGCGTGCTGGCCTCCCACACTGATTTCGGCGGCCGGGTTGCCCCTGGCTGGACGGCTGTCGCGGACGGCCGCGGAACCACGGACTGCAACGGGCACGGAACGCACGTCTCCGGCACCATAGCCGGCGCACGCTACGGGGTGGCCAAAGCGGCCACCATCATCCCCGTCCGGGTCCTGGACTGCGCAGGCTCGGGCTACAATTCCGACGTCGTCGCGGGCCTTGACTGGGTCGCGGCCCACCACACCGCAGGAACTCCCGCAGTGGCGAATATGAGCATCGGCGGCGCCGCCAGCTCCATCGTGGATGCCGCTGTACAGGCGATTATCGACGACGGCGTCACCGCCGTCGTCGCGGCCGGAAACTCCGCGACGGATGCGTGCAAGAGTTCCCCTGCGCGGGCTCCCCAGGCTCTCACCGTCGCCGCCAGCGACAGCTCCGACCGGCAGGCGTCCTTCTCCAACAGCGGAAGTTGCGTGGACCTGTATGCACCAGGGGTCGGCATCACCTCCGACTGGTACACCTCCACGACGGCAACGGCCACCATCTCCGGAACGTCCATGGCCGCGCCGCATACTGCAGGCGCGGCGGCGCTGCTGCTGTCCCAGTCGCCCGCGCTGACCCCCGCCCAGGTATCCGCCG
>DGBL01000141.1:0-9147 GCA_002384315.1 Micrococcaceae bacterium UBA4005
CTCCGGAATCATGGGCATGTAGATGAGGACCCTGTCCCCCTTGCCAACACCCAGCGCGCGCAGCGCTCCAGCGCAGCGGGCGACGGCGTCACGGAGCTCGCGATAGGTGTAGCGGTGGACCGATCCGAGCATCGCCGAATCGTAGATGAGGGCGAGCCTGTCCCCATGGCCGGCGTCGACATGCCGATCCACAGCGTTGTAGCAGGTATTGAGCTGACCATCCGGGAACCACCCGTAGATCGGCTCCCGCGACGTATCGAGAACTTCACCCGGCTCCGATGACCAGCTCACAGCCTGGGCAGCCTCGGCCCAGAAACCCTGCGGGTCTTGGACACTGCGCTGGTGCAGGCTTTTGTAGTCGTCGATAGAAATAGGTACTTCGGCGGTGCTCGATGTCGGGTCCACGTTGATCCTCCGTGTCGATGCGGTGTGATGGCGATCATACTACGGCTCAGCACGTATCTCAGAACCAAATCTGTATACATAGGCCACTAAAAGAACGGCTTGGAACCGAGAAATCTTGCGATAGGGGTATTTTGTGTATACATTTGGGGAGTGTCTGGGTAGTACACCCGATCACCCCACCATCACCAGCGCCGGAAGGGAAGAGATGCGCGCCAGCGACATCGCCTACAGATCCCTCCGTGCTGACATCATCGACGGAAAGCTGCCACCGGGCACGGTCTTGGCCGAAGTGGAACAAGCTGCCCGGCTGGGTATCTCCCGCACCCCCTTGCGCGAGGCGCTCTCGCGGCTGTCCTCCGAAGGCCTCACCACGCCGCATCAGGGCCGCGGCGTGGTGGTGACCGACATATCGCTGGACCAGCTGGAGGACCTCTTCGCGGTGCGACTGCCCCTTGAGTGTGCAGCCGTGGAGCTGGCGACCGCACGGGCCGACCCGGAAATCTTCACCGAGTTGGCAGAACGGTTCGCCTCGGCATCGAGACTGATCGACGCCGGTGGAACCACCCAGCACGGGTACTACGCGCTCGTCGGCGAACTGGACGCGGCGATCGACCTCGCGGTGGCCAATCCGTATCTTCTCCAGGCGCAACGCCAACTGCGCACCCATCTAGTCCGGATCCGACGGCTATCCCACGACAACCCGGACCGCCTCCTGACCTCTGCCGCTGAACACGCCCAGATCGCGTGCGCAATCGCGGCCCGCGACCCGCGGCTGGCTGTCGCCGCCACCCAAGTCCACCTCCACAACAGTCTCCGACACCTGCTGGCGTCGGCGCAGCACTCCAGGCCATCCGTATCCCGAGAGGACATCCTTCATGGTTAATCTGCATCCCTTGCGCGTTTACCGCAGCAACGAAAACCTGCCGGCCACCGAACAACTGGCCTACAAAATGGCCCAGGTGGCCACCGACCCGGTGGCGGTAACCGCCGAAGTCACCGACATGGTCATCAACCGGATCATCGACAACGCCTCCGTAGCGCTGGCGTCCCTGAACCGCGCGCCCGTCGCAGCGGCCCGGGCACAGGCCGAAGCCCACCAGGTCTCGCGCCATGGCAGCGGCGCCCTGGTCTTCGGCAGCACTGCACTGTCCTCCCCGGAATGGGCGGCCTGGGCCAACGGCGTCGCCGTGCGCGAACTCGACTACCACGACACATTCCTCGCAGCCGACTATTCCCACCCAGGGGATAACATCCCTCCCATCCTCGCAGTGGCCCAGCACCGCGGCGCATCCGGAGCGGACCTGCTGCGCGGCATAGCGACCGGCTACGAACTGCAGGTCAACCTGGTCAAGGCCATCTGCCTGCACAAACACAAGATCGACCACGTAGCCCATCTGGGTCCCTCCGCCGCGGCGGGCATTGGAACTCTCCTCGGGCTCGATGCCGAAACCATCTTCCACGCGATCGGGCAGGCACTGCACACCACCACCGCCACCCGCCAGTCCCGCAAGGGGGAGATCTCCACCTGGAAGGCGCATGCCCCGGCCTTCGCTGGAAAAATGGCCGTCGAATCCGTGGATCGCGCGATGCGCGGCCAGACTTCCCCCACCCCGATCTATGAGGGTGAGGACGCCGTCATCGCGTGGATGCTCGACGGTCCCGATGCCGCCTACAGTGTTCCGCTGCCCGCTCCTGGAGAGGCCAAACTCGCTATCTTGGACACCTACACCAAAGAGCACTCGGCTGAATACCAGGCCCAGGCATGGATTGATTTGGCCCGGAAGCTTCACCACGAACATCCCGAGGCCGGTGACCCCGAACAGGTCCAGGACATCAGGATCCACACCTCCCACCACACCCACTATGTGATCGGATCCGGAGCCAACGACCCGCAGAAGTATGATCCAAAAGCTTCCCGCGAAACGCTGGACCACTCTATTCCCTACATTTTCACCGTCGCCCTGCAGGACGGTTCCTGGCACCACGTCGACTCCTACGCACCCTCCCGCGCCAGCCGCCCGGACACCGTGAAGTTGTGGGGGAAAGTCACCACCCAAGAGGACCCCGAATGGACGCGCCGCTACCACTCGCTGGATATCGCGGAGAAAGCCTTCGGCGGCCGGGTTGAGATCACACTCACCGACGGGACCGTCATCACCGACGAGATAGCGGTCGCCGATGCCCACCCGCTCGGAGCCCGGCCGTTCGCCCGCGCACAGTACGTCGCGAAGCTGCGCACCCTGGCCCAGGGGGTCGTGGAGGACGCCGAACTGGAACGCTTCCTCAGCGCCGTCGAGCGCCTGCCGGAGCTGAGTGCAGGCTCGCTCAATGAGCTGAACATCCAGGCTCGGCCGGGCTACCTCGTGGATGCCCAGGCGCCCGCGGGCCTTTTCTAGACCACCCCACCCAGCTCCAGGAAGGATCCACATGCTGTACTCAACGCGTACCCCGGAACAAAAACGGCAGGCCCTGCGGGATTCCCTGGCGTCCGGCACCCTCCAGCAATTCCCCGGAGCATTCAATCCGCTCTCCGCCCGCCTGATTGAAGACAAGGGATTCCAGGGGGTTTACATTTCCGGGGCGGTGCTGGCCAATGACCTGGGGCTGCCGGATATCGGGCTGACGACGCTGACCGAGGTCGCCCAGCGTGCCGGGCAGATTGCCCGCATGACTGACCTGCCCTCGATTGTCGACGCGGACACCGGTTTTGGTGAACCCATGAATGTCGCCCGGACCATCCAGGAACTGGAAAACGCGGGTTTGGCCGGTTGTCACATTGAGGACCAGTTCAATCCCAAACGGTGTGGGCACCTGGACGGGAAAAACGTCGTCGACCTCGACACGGCCGTGAAGCGGATCCGCGCCGCCGCGGACGCCCGCCGGGACCCGAACTTCCTGATCATGGCACGCACGGACATTCGGGGCACCGATAGCCTGGGTGCGGCGCAAGAGCGGGCCCGCGCGCTGGTCGAGGCTGGCGCGGACGCGATTTTCCCCGAGGCGATGCGTGATCTTGAGGAATTCCGGGCGATCCGGGACGCCGTTGACGTGCCGGTCCTGGCCAACATGACGGAATTTGGCAAGAGCGAACTGTTCACGGCGGCCGAGCTGCACGCGGCGGGCGTGACAATAGTCATCTACCCAGTCACCCTCCTGCGCAGCGCGATGGGGGCCGCCGAGCGTACGCTGGAAACCATCAGATCCACCGGCTCGCAACAGGATGCTGTGCCCGCCATGCAGACGCGGGCCCGGCTGTACGAGCTCGTGGACTACGAGGCGTACAACCGGTTCGATTCCTCCGTGTTCAATTTCCAGGTCCCCGGCCTGCACTAGGAATCTGAACCTTTCAGCAACAAGCGACGAACGACACAAGCACTGAACAAAGGAGTCCACTGTGACGGAGCAACAGATTCATAAGGGCCTGGCGGGCGTTGTGGTGGACCACACCGCGGTATCGAAAGTGAACCCGGAGACCAACTCCCTGCTGTACCGCGGCTATCCTGTCCAGGAACTCTCCGCCCGCTGCGCATTTGAGGAAGTCGCCTACCTGCTCTGGCACGGGGAACTGCCCACCGCCGACCAGCTGACGGCGTTCACGCAGTTCGAACGCTCGCACCGGGTGCTGGCCGGAAACGTCCGCAAGGCTATTGACCTGCTGCCGCTGGACTGCCACCCCATGGACGTCGGGCGGACCGCGATGTCGGTCATGGGCGCGAACCACGCGTTGGCCGGGGATAACTCTCCGGAGGCCAACCAGCGCAAATCCGAGGAAATGTTCGCCGCCTTCCCCGCAGTCGTCGCCTATGACCAGCGGCGCCGTCGGGGGCAGGATGTGATCGAGCCGCGCGAAGACCTCGGCTATTCGGCGAACTTCCTCTGGATGACCTTCGGGGAGGAAGCCCCCGAACCCGTAGTGAACGCTTTCAACGTGTCGATGGTGCTCTACGCTGAGCACTCCTTCAATGCCTCCACTTTCACAGCCCGGGTCATTGCCTCAACGCTCTCCGATCTGCACTCGGCGGTAACCGGTGCCATCGGAGCGCTCAAGGGCCCGCTCCACGGCGGCGCGAACGAGGCTGTCATGCACACCTTCCACGAGATCGGAATCCGTCCCGAAGAAACCGAGGAACAGGCCGCAGTGCGCGCCAAAGCCTGGATGGAAGACGCCCTGACGCAGAAGAAAAAAGTCATGGGCTTCGGGCACCGGGTGTACAAGAACGGCGACTCGCGGGTGCCGACTATGAAGGCGGCACTGGATGCGATGGTCGCCCACTACGGCCGCGAGGAGATCCTCGGCCTGTACAGCGGACTCGAACGGGCCATGCAGGAAGCGAAAAACATCAAACCGAATCTCGACTATCCCGCCGGGCCCACCTACCACCTCATGGGCTTCGACACCGAAATGTTCACGCCACTGTTTATCGCAGCACGCATTACCGGCTGGACAGCACACATCATGGAGCAGCTGGCATCCAACTCACTGATCCGCCCCTTAAGCGCCTATAACGGCCCGGAGGAACGCCACCTACCCTGACCCGGGCAACACTGGCTCGCCCCGTTGGGGCGCCGCCCGACTGGAGGCCCGTTCCAGGTGCACGATGTCGCGCCCGAAAGAGGCACCGAGCAGCGCCAACGCCGCGGCGAGCACGGCAGTGGCGAGGGCCACCGGCACAAACGGCGCAAGCGCGACGGCGAGCGCAGCCCCCTGCAGTGCTGCGGTGACGCGCCGGAACTGGCTGAATTCCAGCGGAGCCCGAAGGGCCGGGCGCCACCAGGACGCCGCCACGAACAGATAGCGCATCAGCCCGATCAGAGCCGCCCACCACCCCACCGTCAGCGCCGCCGGAACGGAGAGCACCAGCAGCAGGATCGCATCTGTTTCCATATCCAGCCGCGCCCCATCCGCAGAGGCTGTACCGGTGCGGCGGGCTACCAGTCCGTCTACGGCGTCCAAGAGCAGCGCCGGGACGGCCAGGACGATCAGCCACCAGGACCGCAAGGGGACACTGCCCCACAATGCAAGGACTATGAGGGTAGCGCAGCCGCCAGCCAGGACCGCACGGAGCAGCGTCACCCTGTCCGCAGGCCCGGAGAAGGACGGACGCCGACGCACCACACTGGCGACGGCGCCTGCCACCAGGGTCAGGCCCGTGACGAACGCGGCAGCGTTGACAGCCTCGCGCGAATCAGTGAGGGAGACTAACAGGATCGCGACGCCAGCAAACCCCAGTAGCGAAAACAGTCCGTCCAGGATCGCGCGTTTACCAGCTCCGTGCATCATGCCTCCTGTAGTGCTGATGGGGAGGTGCGTGGACCCACATTTTAGCTCAGGAACCCTACGATGCGTCCGGCCGCGGCGCTCGGCTCCGGCGGGCGGCGGGAAGCGGCCGGCCCGGAGGGGTATCGCACGGCAAGCGTTGACCCCCGGGGCATAATCGAAGGTATGCCGCTGCCTTCCACTCCGCTCCCGCAGGCCCGCGCCTACTGGTCCACCGCACCTGGGTGCGGGGAGATCCGGCCGGCGCCGCTGCCAGCGCCCGGGCCTGCGGAGGCCCTGGTCCGCGCCACCCACTCGGGGATCAGCCGCGGCACCGAACTGCTGGTTCACCGCGGCAAGGTTCCGCCGGCGATCGCCGACCACCTGCGCGCCCCGTTCCAGGAGGGAGACTTTTCCGGACCGGTGAAATACGGGTACCTATCCGTCGGGGTGGTGGAGGCCGGGCCTTCCGACATGCTGGGAAAACGGGTGTTCTCCCTCTTCCCCCACCAGGACCGCTATGTGGTTCCGGTGGATTCACTGACCCTGGTTCCTGCCGGTGTTCCCAGTGCCCGCGCGGTTCTTGCGGGCGCGGTGGAGACGGCGGTAAACGCATTATGGGATTCCGGCCCGCGCATCGGCGACCGGGTCGCCGTCGTTGGAGCAGGGATGATCGGTGCGGCGCTGGCCGCGCTGCTTGCCCGCCACCCGCTGTCCCGGCTCCAGCTACTGGACCCGAACCCGACACGGCGGAACCTTGCCGGAACACTTGGCCTTGAGGTCGTGGACCCAGAGGAGGGACTCGGGGACTGCGATCTTGTGTACCACTGTTCGGCGACCTCCGCCGGGCTGGCCCGGTCGCTGGAATTGCTCGGGTTCGAGGGTGAGGTGATCGAACTGTCCTGGTTCGGACTCGACGATCCGCAGGTTCCACTCGGATCCCACTTCCACTCCCAGCGTCTGGCGATCCGGGCAAGCCAAGTCGGATCCGTCGCCCCGGCCCGCCGTGCCCGGCGCACCGTACAGGACCGGCTGGCCCTGGCGTTGACACTGCTGGAGGATCCGGCCTTCGATGCGCTGCTGAGCGGTTCCGCTCCGTTCGATGAGCTGCCCTCAGTCATGCGGCGCATTGACGCGGGAACGCTCGATCCGCTCTGCCATGTCATCACCTATCCGCCTGCCCCCGCCGACTAGGAGCACCGTGTACTCACTGACCGTCCGCGACCACATCATGGTGGCGCACAGCCTGCCCGCAGCCTTTTTCGGCCCGGCCCAGGGACTTCACGGCGCAACACTGGTGGTCGAGGCGACCTGGCGAGTCCGCGAACTCGACGAGCATGCGGTGGTCATGGATATCGGCGAAGCAGGCAGAATCCTCGGCGAAGTCCTCGCACCGCTGAACTACCGGAACCTCGATGAACACCCCGCCTTCATCCACACGTTCTCCACGACCGAGGCCATCGCCGGGCATATCTCCGAGTCCCTGCGCACGTACGTTGACGAGGCCAGGTTTGCGGGCCTGGATATCGTTGTGCGCGAGCACCCCGATGCGTGGGCCGGATACAGCGTCGACTTCGATGCGTCGGCCGCTGCCGGGGGCTGATTCGGTGCGCGTCGACGTCCTGGTCCCTGACCGGCTGCGCTCCCCCAGCGGCGGGAACCGCTACAACGGACGGATCATCAGTGAACTCGCCGCGCGCGGGGTCACGGTCCGCCGCCGCGCAGTCCCCGGCAGTTGGCCGGACCCCGGGCCCGGAGACGAAGCGGTGCTGGGTGAAATCATCGCCGCCGCGCCTACCCCGGACACGGTGCTGCTCGTCGACGGGCTGATCGCCTCAGCCGCTCCGACCGCGCTGGCAGCCGCGGCAACCACCGGACGCCGGGTGTATGCCCTGGTGCATCTGCCGCTGCCGCTGGAACGCGGTTCAGCGCCGTTGCAGTCCCGGACACTAGCCGGAAGGGAGCGCACAGCATTGCGCGCCGCGGCCGGAGTGATCACCACGAGCAAGTGGACCAGCGCCTATTTGCGCCGCGCCTATGGCCTGACCGGTATCACCTGCGCCCCGCCGGGGACCGACCCTGCGGCGGTGGCCACCGGAAGCGACCCGGCCCGGTTCCTGATGGTCGCCGCACTGACTCCCCGGAAGAACCACGCACTGGTCCTCTCCGCACTCTCCGTACTCCAGGACCGGGACTGGAGCGCACATTTTGTGGGCCCGGACGACGACGGCGGCATCCACGCGGCGAACGTGCGGGCCGCCGCCAGCAGCGGCTTCGACGACGGGCGCATCGTGTTCACCGGGGCGCTGAACGGTGCCGCGCTCGAACGCCAATTCCTCGCCGCGGACCTCCTGCTGCTTCCCTCCCTGGCCGAACCGTTCGGCATGGTCGTCACGGAGGCCTTGGCCCACGGCACTCCTGCGATTGTCTCCGCCGGCACGGGAGCTCTCGAAGCCCTCGCTGGCGTGCCCCCGCCGGAGCGTCCTGGACCGACGCTTAGTGGATCGGAGCGTCCCGCGCCGGGTTCGCTGCCCGGGGCCGCAGTGGACCCCGCGGACGCCGTGGAGCTGGGTCGGCTCCTGCGCGAGTGGTTGGACGAACCCGGCCTGCGGGCGCAGTGGAGCGCAGCCGCCCACCGGCGCCGGAGTACACTGCGTCCATGGGCGCAGACGGCAACGGACATCCTGCGGGCCTTCCATGACTGAGCAGTTACCGCGCCCGATCAGCAGCGACTGGCTCGAGCTGCGCAGGGGCGCCGACCACGCTGCGCGGGAGGGCTCAAACGGCCTGCTCGCCGCCCTCACCGGCCACCTCGCCTCCCGGCGGGAGGCGGGCGTGGACGTCGTCGACGTCGGCGCGGGCACCGGATCCAATCTGGCGTGGCTCGCACCGCGGTTGGGTGCGGACCAGCACTGGACGCTGCTCGACCACGACGCGCGGTTGCTCGCCGAAGCGGTTCCGCCGCCGGTGCCCCAGACCCGAATCACCATCGAGGTCCGCACCGCGGAAATCGGCGATCTCGGGCGCGTTCTCGAGGCCGTCAGGACGCAACGCCCGCTGCTGGTTACCTGCTCGGCGCTGCTCGACCTCCTCACCGCCGATCAGATCCATGCGTTGTGCGAGGCCGCAGTCGACGCACGCGCGGCCTGCCTGTTCAGCCTCAGCGTCACCGGGGAAGCCTCGGTGCGTCCCGCCCGGCAGGACGACGACCTGCTGCACCGGGCGTTCGCCGCCCATCAGCGGCGTGCGGGTCTCGCCGGAGCGCACGGCGCGGCCATCGCAGCTGATACGCTCAGCGCCGCAGGTTTCCTGGTCAGCACTGCCGACACCTCCTGGCGGCTGGATGCCGGGCAGCACCGGCTGGTCAACCGGTTCCTCGCCGACAGGGTTGCCGCCGCCATCGAACAGGAGCCTGGATTACAGGCCGTGGCCCTCCCCTGGCTTGCCGAGCGCCAACAGCAACTGCAGAGCGGCCGCCTTGACGT
>DGBL01000141.1:9153-12815 GCA_002384315.1 Micrococcaceae bacterium UBA4005
GCCGTGCTCGGCTACCTCCTGCACAGCTTCGGAACCGGCCCGTTTGCGGCGGCACTACCCGTGCTGACCTGGTGGTCGGTACCGGCAGCAGTGCTGCTCGGCTTCGTCGGAACCCTCATCCAGGCCCAGCGTTGGCGCCTGGTCTCGCGCGGATTCGGGATGGAACTGACGGTGCCGATGGCGCTGCGTGGATGCTACGAAGCGTCCTTCCTGAACGCCGTGCTGCCCGGCGGGCTCGCGGGCGATGCGGTACGCACCGCCCAACAACGTTCGCGCCATTCGTCGGGCTGGGCGCGGAGCCTCGGGTCGGTTGCCGGCGAGCGCCTCGCGGGTACGTCGATGGTATTCCTCGCCGCGGCGCTGGCTTCCGTTGGTACAGACTGGCGCTGGGCAGCCGTGGCCGTGTGCGTCGCGGCCGTGTCCGGGACCGCCGCCGGCTGGGCGGCACGGCGGCTCGCTCCGCGCCGGAAACTCTTGGTGGCCTTCTCCGCGGCCCTCGGCTGGGCGTGTTTTGCGGCGCTCTTCGTGCTGGCCATGCTCCTCACCGCTCCTGCCGTTGCCGGCCACCATCTGCTCGCGCTGGCGGCCCTGGGCATCGCCGGAATGTCCATTCCCCTGGGTGTGGGCGGTTGGGGGCCGCGCGAGGGAGTCACGGCGGCGGCCTTCGCCGTCTTCGGCTACGAGGCCAGCCTGGGCATCACGGCGTCGGTCGCCTATGGCGTGCTCGCCCTGGCCTCCGTACTTCCTGGGGCGGGGCTGCTACTCCTGCGCCGCGGCGGAACCCTGCTGCCGCACCGCCGCAAAATTGAACTCCACACAAATGTCCTGCCCAAAAACGAATCGCCGCACGGGGGCGGACCGTGCTCCTGAGAGCGCATCCGCGCCGGTGAAGCGGATCCCTGGAACGCCGTCGCCGACGAGGATCGGCGCCGTGCTCAGATACAGCCTGTCCAGTACGCCCGCCTGCAGGAACCGGGACACGGTGTCCCCGCCGCCCTCGACAAGTACCTTCTGCAGTCCCAGACCGGCAAGCACGGCAAGCACGTTACCGGGGTCAAAACCGCCCGGGGCGCCGATCCGGTGCACCCCTACATGCTCGGGTAACGACGCCGGAACCTCGGCGTCGGCGGCGACCAGCCANNGCGCTGGGATCGAGCAGGACCCGGACGGGGTTGCCTCCGGGGACGGCGCGAACCGTGAGCTGGCAGTTATCGGCGACCACCGTCGAGGCACCCACGACGACGGCGTCCACGAGGGCGCGCAGGCGGTGCAGGTGCTCGCGATCCTCTTTCCCGGTGACGAATTCGGCATCTCCGGTGCGCGAGGCGATGAACCCGTCCATGCTCTGGCCGAGCTGGGCCACTACCAGCGGACCGCGCGAGCTGGCAAGATAGCCGTACCGGTGCACGAGGTCCTCGGCGCCACCGGCTCCCGGTGCCGCCGGAACCACTCCGTCAAGCAGATGTTCCCAGACATCCGCCAGCGGGGACGGATCGTGGCGCATCCGTGCACGTTTGGTGGCCAGGTAGGCTGCGTTCTCGGCCCGCTCCGGAACGGCCAGGCCCCTGCGCTCCAGGACGGTGATGCCTAGGTCCTCCAGGGCTTCCTGTTTCGCGGGGTTCGCGGACAGCAGCCGGATGGTTGATACGCCGAGGTCGTGGAGGATCTCCGCTGCCTGCTGGTAGCTGCGCGAATCAACGGGAAGTCCCAGGGTGGTGTTGGCATCCACCGTGTCGACACCCTCGTCCTGGAGCGCGTAGGCCTTCAGTTTCGCAAGCAGGCCGATGCCGCGGCCTTCATGCCCGCGCAGGTAGATAACGATGCCGAATCCCTCCTCGCTGACCGCCCGCAGCGCGGCGTCGAGCTGCTCTCCGCAGTCGCAGCGATAGGAACCGAGCGCATCTCCGGTCAGGCATTCCGAATGGACCCGTACCAGCGGGGCGCGTTCGGCGTCCGGTCCGGCCAACCCGCCGCTGGCGGCGTGCGGGAGCAGGTGATCGTCACTGATGCCGCGCAGCAGGGCTACATGCTCGGTATTCTCCGCGTCCCGGTACCCGACCAGCCGGAACACCCCGTGCCTGGTGGGCAGGATCGTCTCGGTGACGCGCTCCACCGTGGCGGGGACAGGCGTGGGATCGAACTGGGTGGACATTGCTTCAGCTTATTAGTGCCGGTGTCGTTCAACTAATGCGGGGCCGTCCCACGGGGCTGGGCTACGAGGTCGGCCGCGCGCTGGAGGACCTCCCGGCAGGCCACGAGCGCTGGCCGGGCGGCGCCAGCGCGTCGCGCGGAGGTGAATACGGATCGTTGCGGGCTCTCCGGAAGATCAATCAGTGTGACGGTAGTCTGCCGTCCGGTCCACATCAGGTCCGGCATCAGCCCAACCGCGTTACCGGATTCGATCAGCCTGATCTGGGCTTGCAGGTCCGCTGTTTCATAGCGGACATCCGGTTCGAACCCGGCGCGCCTACAGGCTTGCTCCGCCCAATGCCGCGACGCCGCACCACGCGGCTCCATCACCCAGGCCGCCTGCGCAGCCTCCGCGACGGTGGTCACGAACCGGGGACCTGCATAGTGCGCGCCGATGCTGCGGCGGGCGCCCTCGTCGTCGGCATGCCCCGCCTGGGTGTTCAGCCCGTTCGTCGGCACCGCGAGCCGGATCGCATCGGAGGTCAGGTCCACATGGTCAAGATCAGGGTGCCGCGGGGCTGCGTGGCCGGGGTACTGTTCGGCAATAACTAGGTCGAAGTCGCGAGCGAAGGTTTCGTAGAGGGCTCTTTCAGGTTCGCGCTGAACCATCTCCACCCGTATTTGGGGGTACTCCCGGGTGATCATGCTCAGGGCGTCCGGCATCAGCGCCAGCGCCGCCGACTGGAACACGGCGATCCGCACCGTTCCGGCGACCGTACTCAGCGAGGCTGCAAGGTCCGCTTCGGCCTGCTCCATTATCTGGAGCAGCGTCGCAGTGTGCGCCACCAGCACCTCGGCCTGGGCCGTGAGTTGTACCCTGCGCCCGGTCTTGCGCAGCAGCTCGACCCCGACCTCGCGTTCCAACTGGGTGAGCTGTTGAGAGACCGAAGACGGGCTGTAGCGCAGCACTTCGGCAACCTCCGCGAGTGTTCCCCTGAGCTTGAGTTCGCGTAGCAGCCGAAGCTTTCGCAGGTCAAGCATTGCACCCTCGAATCATCAGGAAAATCGATCAGTAATCGTCGAAAAACATCACTTTTTCCCATCCTACTCGGGATTCATACTGGAATAACGGCGTACACAGGCAACCACCTCGACAGATCGGAAGAACGTACCCATGTCTACCCCAGTCCCGCCATCCGTAGGTACGGACAGTGCGCTCCTTCCGCTGCCCGGGATGCTCGCCGGCGATGTGACAGACCTTGTGCGCCGCTGGCTCCGCGAAGCGGCGGATGTTCCCGTCGATGCCTCGGCCCAGCAGTTGGCGGGCGTTCTCAAGGACGCCCAGGGGTTGGAGTTCACCGTGGGATTCGTCGACGGCGTGATCCGGCCCGAAGACCGCCATGTGGCTGCCAAAAGCCTCGCAGCACTCGCACCGAAGGTGCCAGCCTTCCTGCCCTGGTACATGCGCACGGCCGTGCGGTGGGGTGGCGCCGTCGCGCCCTTCCTGCCGCATCTGGTGGTGCCGATCGCCC
>DGBL01000141.1:12828-19241 GCA_002384315.1 Micrococcaceae bacterium UBA4005
GGGACCATGAAACTGCTGGCCCGCACCGACGTCGACTATGTGTCCATCAAAGTTTCCTCCACGGTCGCACCCCACTCTCCCTGGGCCTTCGCCGAGGCCGTCGACGACGTCGTGGACCGTCTCACGCCCTTGTACGACCTGGCCGCCAGCTTCACTCCTGCCAAATTCATCAACCTCGACATGGAGGAATACCGCGATCTTGATCTGACCATGGCCGTGTTCATGACCCTGCTGGACAAACCACAGTTCCGAAACCTCGAGGCGGGGATCGTGCTCCAGGGGTATCTTCCGGACTCCCTCGCCGCGATGATCCGGCTGCAGGAGTGGGCCGCGGCCCGCCGGGCCGCTGGCGGTTCCCGTATCAAGGTACGCGTGGTGAAGGGGGCGAACCTGCCCATGGAGCAGGTCGAAGCGTCCCTGCATGACTGGCCGCTGGCCACCTGGGACACCAAACAGGACACGGACACCCATTACAAGCGCGTGCTCAACTATGCGCTGGATTCGACGCGGATCCAGAATGTGCACATCGGCGTCGCGGGCCATAACCTGTTCGACCTCGCCTTTGCCTGGCTGCTCGCCGGAGAGCGCGGGGTCCGCCACGGCCTCGACTTCGAAATGCTGCTCGGCATGGCCCAGGGCCAGGCCGACGCCGTCAAACGCGAGGTCGGTTCCCTGCTGCTCTACACCCCGGTGGTGCACCCGGGAGAGTTCGACGTCGCCATCGCCTACCTGATCCGCCGACTGGAGGAGGGCGCAAGCCAGGAAAATTTCATGTCCGCCGTCTTTGAGCTCACGGAGAACGAATCGCTCTTCGATCGCGAACAGCAGCGCTTCCTCCGCTCCCTTGCGGCACTGGACGCCTCGGTGCCCTCGCCCCGGCGCACGCAGGACCGCCGGGCGGCGGAACCTCCGGCGCCGGCGAACGGATTCCGCAACACTGCCGATACCGACCCCGCACTGCCGGCGAACCGCGCCTGGGGCCGGGCGCTCATCGAGCGCGTTCCCGGCTCGACTCTGGGCCGGAGCACCGTTGCACAGACAACGCTGGGCGACGCCGCCGCACTCGAGGAGGTCATCGCCGGCGCCGTATCAGGGGCGCAGGCCTGGGGCGCCCTCTCCGGAGCGGAACGCGCAGCAGTGCTCCACCGCGCCGGGAACGCGCTCGCAGCCCGCCGTGCGGACCTGATGGAAGTCATGGCAGCAGAAACCGGCAAGACACTTGAGCAGTCGGATCCGGAAGTTTCTGAAGCGATCGACTTCGCCCACTACTACGCGGAGTTAGCCCGCGCACTGGACGACGTCGACGGCGCAGCCGCCGTCCCGCGCCGACTCACCGTGGTGACCCCGCCCTGGAACTTTCCGGTGGCCATCCCCGCCGGATCGACCCTGGCCGCCCTGGCCGCCGGCTCCGCCGTCGTGATCAAACCCGCCAGGCAGGCCCAACGCAGCGGCTCCGTCATGGTCGAGGCGCTCTGGGAAGGCGGAATCCCCCGTGAGGTGCTCAAACTCGTGCAGCTGGAGGATCGATCCCTGGGCGCCGCGCTGATCGCCGACCCGCGCGTGGACCAGGTGATCCTCACCGGCGGTTATGAGACGGCGGAGCTGTTCCGGTCTTTCCGGCAGGACCTTCCGTTGCTGGCGGAAACATCCGGGAAGAACGCGATCATCGTCACCCCCAGTGCCGATTTCGACCTTGCCGCCAAGGATGTTGCCTACTCGGCGTTCGGACACGCCGGGCAGAAATGCTCGGCGGCATCGCTGGTGATCCTTGTCGGTAGCGTGAGCGCGTCTCACCGTTTCCGCAACCAGCTCGTGGACGCCGTCACCTCGCTCACCGTCGGGTATCCGTCGGACCCGGCAACCCAGATGGGCCCTGTGATCGAACCGGCCTCCGGCAAACTGCTCGAAGGCCTGAGCGTGCTGGGCGACGGTGAAATGTGGCTGCTCGAACCGCGCCAACTCGACGACACCGGCATGCTCTGGAGCCCCGGGATCCGCACCGGAGTAGCGCGCGGATCCCACTACCACCTGACCGAGTTTTTCGGACCGATCCTCGGTGTCATGACGGCCGAGACCCTTGCCGAAGCGATCGCGATCCAAAACGAGGTCGAGTACGGACTGACCTCCGGGCTGCATTCACTGGACCATGCAGAGATGAAGCTCTGGCTGGAGACGGTGCAGGCGGGAAACCTCTACATCAACCGCAGCATCACCGGTGCGATCGTCCAGCGTCAGCCTTTCGGCGGTTGGAAGAAGTCAGCCGTTGGCCCGGGAACCAAGGCAGGCGGGCCCAACTATCTGGCCAGTCTGATCGACTGGACCTCACGCCCCAGTAACGCCCGCGCGGAACCCGTATCCGCCGCGCAGGCGCTGATCACCGCGGCGAGGCAGTGCACCGGATCGCAGCTGGGCAGCGCGGACATTGACCGGCTCCAGCGTGCGGCGGCATCCGATGCGGTGGCGTGGGCGGAAGAGTTCGGCACTGCCAAGGATGTCTGCGCGCTCGCTGCCGAGCGCAACATCTTCCGCTATCTGCCGATCCCAGTGACTGTTCGACTCGCCGCGGACGCACCAGTCGCGGACTTGGTGCGGGTGGTGGCCGCGGGGCTGGCTGCCGAGGCTGCGCTGAGCATCTCCACCGCCGAACCCGTGGAGGGCAGCCTCGGTGCAGTCATGGCGGCGGCATCGGCTGAACTGGTCGTGGAGGACGACGACGCTTGGATGGGGCGGGTGGCCGCACATGGCGGTGGGCGGATCAGATTGATCGGCGGCAACGCTGCCGATGTCGCGGCAGCCTCCGCGGGGCGGGCCGATCTCGCGATCTATGCGCAAGCCGTGACCGAATCGGGCCGGGTTGAGCTCCTGCCGTTCCTACGCGAACAGGCCGTGAGTATCACCGCACACCGCTTCGGGACGCCCAACGGACTCTCCCAGGGACTGATCTAGGACGGCCCGGCGCCGGTGGGGCGGAGCTACCGCAGCCCGGTTTTCCGCGCCAGCGCCAGGCTGATCAGTTCGTCGATCAGCTCCGTGTAGCCGAGCCCGGATTTCGCCCACATCTGCGGGTACATGCTGATCGGAGTGAACCCGGGCATCGTGTTGATCTCGTTCACGATGAGATCCCCGTCGGGGGTGTAGAAAAAATCCACCCGGGCTAGCCCTTCACAGCCGACGGCATCGAATGCGGCGGCGGCAAGGGCACGCACCCGCTCCGTGGCTGGCGCGGGGAGATCTGCCGGGCAACTGAGCTGCGCGGCGGCACCGTCGACGTACTTCGCTTCGAAGTCATACCATTCGTGGGCACCGGGCTGCACGGCGATCTCACCAGGCAGCGAAGTGCGCGGTTCGCTGGTACCGCGACCTTCGAGCACCGCTACTTCGATTTCGCGCCCGATGATTCCTTCCTCGACGATGACCTTGGGATCATGCTGCCGGGCCTGCTCGATCGCGGCGCGCAGTCCCTGCGTTGATCCCACCCGGCTGATTCCCATCGAGGACCCTGCCCGTGCCGGTTTCACGAACACGGGAAATCCCAGCCTTGCGGCGCGCTCCAGGCACGCCGCAGGGTCATTGCGCCACTGGCGGTCCGTCAGGACCTCATACGGCCCGACGGTAAGCCCTGCAGCGGCGAAAACAACCTTCATGAAATGCTTGTCCATGCCGACAGCGGAAGCTAGCACCCCGGCGCCCACGTACCGGGCATCGGCCATTTCCAGCATCCCCTGCAGCGTTCCGTCCTCGCCAAAGGGCCCGTGTAGCAGCGGAAGGACGACGTCGATACCGCCCAGGCTCCGAGGCATCCGGTCAGGGGCGGTGGACAGTAATTCCTGGCTGGCGCCGTCCGTGGACGCGGTCGCCAGGACCACGGCTTCGGCGCAGGCGAGCACTTCCGGCGGCGTATCCGAGCGCAGCGACCAGGTGGAGGGATCTTCCGGAACCAGCGCCCACTGGCCGTTCCTCGCGATCCCCACAGGGACGACGTCGTACTTGTTCCGGTCGATGGCCGTAAGTACTCCCGCCGCGGTCACGCAGCTGACTGCGTGCTCGCTGGAGCGCCCGCCGAAGAGAACCAGGACACGGGGTTTTGGGTGGGCCGAAGGGCTGCGCGTAGTCACGGGATATGTTCGCCTTCCGGCTTGAGATCGCGGGCCAGCAGGCGCGGCCCCAGCTCCTTGATGGAGATGGAACCCTGCAGTACGGCCACCACATTCGTGGTGATAGGCATATCCACACCGTGCTGGGAGGCCAGGTCGGCGACCGCCTGGGCCGATTTGATGCCTTCGGCGGTCTGGTTCATCCGCACGGCCACCTGATCGAGCGTGAGCCCCTGTCCGAGCAGTCGTCCGGCGGTGTGGTTCCTGGAGAGCGCTGAGGAACAGGTCGCAATGAGGTCGCCCATGCCGGCCAGCCCGGCCAGGGTTTCGGCCTGCCCGCCGAGGGCTACAGCCAGGCGGGTGGTTTCGGCCAGGCCCCGGGTAATGACCGAGGCCTTGGTGTTATCCCCCATCTGGCGTCCCTCGCAGATGCCAACCGCGAGGGCAATAACGTTCTTGACGATGCCACCGATCTCCACGCCCACCACATCGGTGTTCGTGTAGGGACGGAAGTACGAGGTGGTGCACGTCGAAGCGATCCAGACCGCGATCTCAGGATCAGGGCAGGCGACCACTGACGCGGTGGGCTCCTGGCGGGCAATCTCCATGGCGAGGTTGGGTCCGGAGACGACGGCGATCTGGTGTGCGGGAATACCGAGCACTTCACCGATCACCTGGCTCATCCGCGCGTCGGTGCCGACTTCGAGCCCCTTCATCAACGAAACCACGACAGCCGTGCTGCTGATGAACGGCTTCCACTGCGCAAGCTGTTCGCGCAGCGATTGGGCCGGTACCGCGATAATGACCAGTTCCGCTCCGCGAAGTACCTCCGCGGCGTCGCTGGAGGCCACGATGTTCTCGGGGAGGTCCGTTTCGCCCAGGTACCGGGCGTTACGGTGCTCCGCGTTGATCTCCTGGGCTACCTCTGTCCGGCGGGCCCACAAACGGATGACCGCTGCCGGTGAGGAGTCGGCCAGGACTTTCGCGAAGGTCGTGCCCCAGCTTCCGGCTCCGAGGACTGCGATCACCGCCGGCGGTACGCCCAGCCCGGCACGGCTCACGGGATATCCCCATCTGACTCGAAGTTGCGCCCCGTGGGCTTCTGGTTCCTGGCTGCTGGATCCCAGCGTTGGGTCGGTGCCGGTTCTCCGCGTAGTCCGGCAACCAGTTCGGTGATTGCCGCGAGAATTTTTTCTGTTGCAGCGTCCAGGGTGGTCCTGGTGATCGGCAGACCAGAAAATTCACTCAGGTCCACTGGATCGCCGACAACTACGCGGGAGGTCTTGCGCGGAAAGAGGTAGAGACGCCGGGCGTAACGCGGGAAAACCTCATGGGCTCCCCAGTGGGCGATGGGCACGACCGGCGATCCGGTCTGTAGCGCCAGGCGAGCCGCGCCGGTGCGGCCCTTCATCGGCCACATATCCGGATCCCGGGTCAACGTTCCCTCCGGGTAAATAATGATTCCGCCGCCGTTGGCAACAGCCTCCCGGGCTGCCTCCAACGACTTGTTCGCTCCGGCGCTGGTGCGCTCTACCGGGATCTGTCCGGTGGCCCGCAAGATCGCGCCCACGAACGGTACGGAGAACAACGAAGCCTTAGCCAAGAAATGCGGCATCACTTTGTTGTTGTACAGAAAGTGGGCGATCACCAACGGATCAATTTCGGTGATGTGGTTAGGACAGACAATAAAACCGGTGTCGCGGGGAAGCTTGTCGGTTCCGCTCCACTGCTTGCCCATGAGCAGGTTCATGGCCGGGCGCACAATAAGCGAGAGAAGATGGAACGTGGCTCGGTTGCTCCGTGATTCAGCCATAACCAGCAGCCCCGGGCCTACAGGCTACCGACGGCGTTCGCCGAGGCGGTCTCCGTGATGTCGAAGTCGGCGCCTAGGCCCTCCAGCTTTTCCTGGAACCGCTCATAACCGCGGTTAATCAGTTCGATCCCGGTAACGCGGGAGACTCCATGGGCGGCGAACGCAGCGATGAGGTGGCTAAAGCCGCCGCGCAAATCGGGGATGTCAATGTCGGCGCCCAGAAGGTCGGCCGGACCGGAGATGACGGCGGAATGCAGAAAATTGCGTTGACCGAACCTGCAGGGAACACTCCCGAGGCATTCGCGGTGCACCTGGATGTTGGCGCCCATCCGGATCAGCGCTTCCGTGAACCCGAACCGATTCTCGTACACCGTCTCGTGCACAATCGAGACCCCGGCGGCCTGAGTCAGAGCCACTACCAGTGGCTGCTGCCAGTCGGTCATGAAGCCGGGATGGACGTCGGTCTCCAGGACCAGCGGCTTGAGGTCCCCGCCTGGGTGGTAAAA
>DGBL01000185.1:0-4243 GCA_002384315.1 Micrococcaceae bacterium UBA4005
CCCGGAGAGCTCTTCGGCGAAATGGCGCTGTTCGATCCGGGCCCCCGGACGGCCACGGCGACGGCGGTGTCCGAAACCCGCTTGGCCGGGTTGAAGAATGAGGATCTGCGTACGCTGCTCGAAACGAGGCCTGAAGTCTCGGCCCAACTCCTGCAGGCGCTCGCGCGTCGGCTCCGCCGGACCAATGAGTCGCTGGCGGACCTCGTCTTTTCCGATGTTCCAGGGCGGGTCGCGAAAGCACTCCTGGACCTGGCGGACCGTTTCGGCCGTCCCGCTACCGATGGGATCCTCGTGGCGCACGAGCTGACCCAGGAAGAACTCGCACAGCTGGTGGGGGCCTCCCGCGAAACCGTCAACAAAGCCCTAGCCGAGTTCGTGCAACGTGGCTGGCTCCGGTTGGAGGCCCGCGCCGTCGTCATTCTCGATCTTCCGCGGTTGCGTCAGCGCAGCCGTTGAGGCCTTAGCGCCCGCGTTGCGCCGAGCCGCCCTCGGTCAGTTTGGAGCATTCGACTTTGAGCATGAGCACCCCGTCACAGTCGGCCAACTGCGGGTGGTAAATCTTCACGGGGCGCTTATGTGACAGGTAGGCAATGCATCCGCGCGAGGAGCCGATCTTCTCCAGCATCAGCTCCACGGCCGGGACTGCCAATTCGCTGAGCACCCGGCCGGTGGTGTTCGGCTGGCCCACCTCATCACCGAGCGCGCTGGAATCGCGGCGTTCGATTTCCTGGGCAGCCCACCGCCACTCACCCCAGATGCCCTTGCTGGCGAGGATGGTCGGCTCCTGGTTCACCGGTTGCGCGGTCGCAAAGTAGTGCGTATCGAACCGGCGGTGGGCGAAATCGGGGCTGATCCAGTGCGAGAGCGGCTTAAGCAGGTCAGTGCGCACGCCCAGACCGCGGCGGTTGAGAATTTCCGCGAAGCTGGTTTCGCCTTCGTTGATGCTTTCGCGCGCTTTCATCCACTCGCGGCCGGTGGTGCCTTCGACCATGCTCGACGCATCCGGACCGGCCAGCAGCACTCCTGTTTCCTCGAAGAGCTCGCGGATCGCGGCCAGCACATGGCGCCGGGCCACGTGATGGTCTTCGACCCCGAGTGCTTTGGCCCAGGCTGCCGGGGTGGGGCCGAACCATTCGACCGGATCATCGTCGGATTCCTCGATACTGCCCCCCGGGAACCCAATGATGCCCAGCGGAGATTCGCCCCGCCGGTAGGTGAGGTAAGTTTCGGTGCCCACCGCGGTGTCGCGCAGGAGGACAACGGACGACGCCGGACGCGGCTTCAGCGGTGTACGCGCGCCGTGTTCAATCCAGCTGTCGGCAGCGCTGCGCTGGTCGGGGTGGACGGGGAAAAAGCGGTTGAGTAAACGATCCACGTGCTAGACGAACTCCGCAACTATTTCGACTTCCACTGGGGCATCCAGTGGCAGGACGGCGACTCCGACAGCGGAGCGGGCATGGGTGCCTGCGTCGCCGAGGACTTTGCCCAGCAACTCGGAGGCACCGTTGATCACGGTTGGCTGGCCGGTGAACGTAGGGTCTGAGGACACGAAACCCACCACCTTCACTATCCGGGTGATCCGGTCCAGGTCTCCGATCTGCTCCTTGATCGCAGCGAGGGCGTTGACCGCGCAGGTGGCGGCGAGCCCGTAGGCCGTATCGACGTCGACCGTGGCCCCGACTTTGCCCGAGACCGGGAGTTTGCCGTCAATAAACGGCAATTGGCCGGAGGTGAACACGTAGTTTCCGCTGACCACCGCCGGCACGTAGGCCGCCACTGGAGGGACAACGTCGGGCAGGGTGATGCCCAAGTCCTGTAGCCGACGCTCGACCGCCGATCCGGCTGTCTCCGCGGCGCCCACTACTGGCCTTTCTCGCGCTTGAGATAGGCCACCAGGCCGTTGCCTTCGGGCCCGGGAACCACCTGCACGAGCTCCCATCCGTCATCCCCCCACTGGTCCAGGATCTGTTTGGTGGCGTGAATAATGAGCGGAATTGTGGAGTACTCCCATTTGGTCATGCCTAAAAGACTAGCGCTTGCTAGTAAACTCCAACACATGGCTGCGCGTAAATCACCTCTGTTCGACACGGCAACCACCCTGGGGAAGATCATTGCGTTCCTCGGCATCAGTGGCTTGTGCGGTGTCCTCGCTGCGGGACTGCTTGTCCCGGTTGCGGCAGCAGCGGGCACTGGCGCGTCCGCCTCGATCCAGTTTTTCGAGGATCTTCCCGCCGAGCTGGAACGCGGAGCACTCGCCCAGCCGTCGAAAATCCTCGCCTCGGATGGCACCCAGATAGCGACCCTCTATGAGGAGAACCGGCAGCCGGTAACCCTCGACCAGGTGTCCGAACCGATGAAGAATGCACTGCTGGCGATCGAGGATTACCGGTTCTACGAGCACGGCGGGGTGGACCTGCGCGGAATCCTCGGCGCGGTCGCGAGCAATATCACCAGCGATACCACGCGCGGCGCCTCGACGCTGACGCAGCAATACGTGAATAACGTGCTGATTGACGCAAATCTGCAAAGCGGTGGCGAGGTGATCTTCAGCGGCCAGAAGACGCTCGGCGACAAGATGCGTGAGGCAAAGCTGGCCATCGCGGTGGAAAAGGAACTCTCGAAGGATGAAATCCTTGAGGGGTACCTCAATATCGTCCCGTTCACCGGCACCACCTACGGGGTGCAGGCTGCATCAAAATACTTCTTCAACGTCGAAGCCAAGGACCTGAACATCCAGCAGGGTGCGCTCCTGGCCGGCGTCGTCAACGGCCCCACCTACTACAGCCCGGAGCTCAACCCGGAGCGCGCTCTGGCGCGCCGCAACCTGGTGATCAACGCCATGCTGAAGACGGGGAAAATAACCCAGGAAGAGCACGACGCCGCCGTCGCCACGGACCTCGGGCTGGACATCACGCCGACCCTCAATGGTTGTGTGGGCGCCAATGTTGCCCCCTACTTTTGCGATTATGTGACGCGGCTGATCCTCAATGACCCGGCGTACGGCGAAACCCTGGAGGACCGCGAGAACACCCTCTACCGCGCGGGCCTGACCATCAAGACCACCATCAACACCGCCGCCCAGTTGGCGGCGCAGAATGCTGTATCCGAGACGGCGTACCGCAAGACCACGGACCCGGCGGTCGGGCATTCAATTGTGAGCGTTGAACCGGGGACCGGGAATATCCTCACCATGGCCCAGAACACGCGCTTCATGCCCGGGGAGACCCCTGGGGACTCGGTGCTGAACTTCAACGTCGACCAGTACCAGGACGGCGACACGAACAGGCCGCTGAACGGACTGGGTGGTTTCCAGCCCGGGTCCACGTTCAAGCCGTACACGCTCGGCGCCTGGGTCGCGGCCGGAAAGTCCCTGAATACTGAACTGGACGGCCGGAAGCGGAAGTATCCGCAAGGCGACCGGTGGCCGGCGCGCTGCACGGACAATGGGTACTACGAGATCCTCGAAGAGGACGGGTATACCCCGCAGAACTACGGGGACACGAATTATGGGCGCTTCTCCGTGCTGCGCGGGCTGTCCCAGTCCTACAACACCATCACCATGGAGTCCGCCAAGCGCGTGGACCTCTGCGATATTTTCGATCTGGCCAATAAGACCGGCGTGCACAACGGCAAGAGCGCTGGCGGGCAGCCCGAACCGTTGAATGTGAGTGTGTCCGGGCTGATCGGTGGGGACCAGGATGTTGCGCCGCTGGCCATGGCTACCTCCTATGCGACATTCGCGGCAGAGGGCATCACCTGCGAACCGCGCGCCCTGACCGATGTGACCGCAGTCGATGGGACAAGCTTCCCGGTGCCTGCCACGAAATGTGAGCGCGCTATTCCGGTGGAGGTCGCCCGGGGGGTCAATTTCGCCACCCAGGAGGTCATGCGCAGCGGCTCCGGCCAGTTGCTGGATGTGGGCGGCATCCCGGTGGCAGGCAAAACCGGAACCAACGACGAGCGGTCCCAGACCTGGTTCATGGGCTACACCTCCGGAATGGCAACGGCAACCTGGTTGGGCAACTGGAAGGCCGGAAACGCGTCACTGAGCGGCCTACAGATCGGCGGGCGCGTCTATCCTGAGATCGATGGCTCACTCATCGCCGGGCCTAGCTGGGAACGCTTCATGCAGCAGATTCCCGGGTTGTTCGAGGCGAATCCGTTCATGAATCCGCCTGGGAGCATGCTGGTTAACCGCCCCGACGACACGCGCTCGTCGGGAGTGCTGGTCGATGGCGGTGGC
>DGBL01000185.1:4257-5150 GCA_002384315.1 Micrococcaceae bacterium UBA4005
CGCACGGCACCCACCAGCACCGTAGCGCGCTGGGCTGGGCTGCAGGGTTGTCGCTTACGGCGGCCGCCGCGGCCCTGGGCTACGGTTACTTCGTGGAGCGGACGTTGTTCCAGTTACGGGAAGAGACCGTGGCCGTCCTGCCCCCAGGCAGTGCTCCGCTGCGGGTGCTCCATCTGTCCGATATTCATATGACCCCCACGGATAAAGCAAAGACTGCGTGGCTGCGCGGGCTGGCCCGGCTGGCACCGGACCTGGTGGTCAACACGGGGGACAACCTCAGCCACCGGCAGGCAGTGGGTCCGGCGCTGCACGCGCTGGCTCCGCTGCTTGAATTTCCGGGCGTTTTTGTGCCCGGGTCCAACGACTACTATGCCCCGACCCTGAAGAACCCGTTCGCCTATCTCGCCGGGCCATCGTCGACGCCAGCGAAGGCCAGCGCCCGGGAACTGCCGTGGCGGGAACTGTTCGTCGCGTTCGGCGCGGCTGGCTGGATTGATCTGACCAACCGCTCGCAGTCCGTGGGCTTGCACGGCATCAGGCTGGATTTCACCGGGGTGGACGATCCGCATCTGGACCGCGACCGCTACGCGGGCTTCCCGAACGGCAGTAGCACGTCGGCCCAGGCCCCGCATGTGCGCATCGCCGTCGCNNCGGCGCGCAGCTGATCCTGGCCGGCCACACCCACGGCGGGCAGGTCTGCGTCCCCGGTTACGGGGCGCTGGTGAGTAACTGCGACCTGCCCACCTGGCGGGCGCGCGGACTCACCGAGTGGGAACATGCGGGCCACCGCGTGCCGCTCAACGTTTCGGCAGGCATCGGAACGTCCCGGTTCGCCCCGGTGCGCGTTGCCTGCCGCCCCGAGGCTGTGCTGCTAAACCTCGTAGCGCGCGAAG
>DGBL01000120.1 GCA_002384315.1 Micrococcaceae bacterium UBA4005
GAATCACGGCGCATCGATAACCAGTTGCGCGGACGCTCCGGACGGCAGGGTGACCCCGGCAGATCGCGGTTCTATCTCTCCCTGACGGACGACCTGATGCGGCTTTTCAACTCGGGTGCCGCGGAGCGGATCATGAACAGTTCGACCATGCCCGACGACGTCCTCAACCGGCAGCGGGAGGCGATTTACGGGGACCGACGCCGGATTCTCGAAGGTGGGGACCTCAAGGAGAAGATCGGGTTCTTCCTCGACGACGTTGTCACCGCGATGGTTGATGAGGCAACAGCCCAAGGCCACGGAGACGACTGGGATTATGAGCTGCTGTGGACGAACCTGAAGACGCTCTATCCGATTACGCTCACGGTCGAGGAGGTCATCGAGGAAGCGGGCGGTACGTCGAAAATCACCCGCGACTTCCTGCACGCAGAAATCCTTTCGGATGCGCGTCTGGCTTATCAGGCGCGGGAGGAGGCGCTCGGCGAGCAGAGCATGCGGGAACTTGAACGCCGGGTGGTGCTTTCGGTTATCGGTCGGAAGTGGCAGGAGCACCTTTACGAAATGGACTACCTCAAGGAAGGTATCGGCCTTCGCGCCATGGCCCAGAGGGATCCGTTGGTCGAGTATCAGCGCGAAGGCTTCATCCTCTTCCAGGCCATGATGGAGGCAATTCGGGAAGAAAGCATCGGATACCTGTTCAATCTTGAGGTTGAGGTCGCAGCTCCGGCTGCGGGAACTGCTCTGCCGGGCGTCTCCGACGGACGCGGGATGGTCCAGACGCCAATTCTCCGGGCTCCGGGCCTCGAGGCTCCGGAGAAGCCGGGAAGTCTCAGCTTCTCAGCACCCAACGCCCAGGGTGAGGTTGAGACCCACGTCGAACGCGCACCCGGTGCCGCTGATCCGAAAACGCAAGGTTCCGCCCGTAAGGGGTCGCGGCGCAAGAAGTAGGCAGTCAGCCAATTTCGAGGGCGGTCACGCGCCAGCGCTCGCGCCATCGCTCGAGCCGGAGGGCGACTGCGCGTACCCGCCGCTGGTCAAAGACAGTGAGTGCAACCTCGAAGGTGGAGTCATCAATGTGGCACACCCGCGGCGGGCGCACGCATACGGTTCGGTGCAGGCGCGCCGCAGGGGTAGCTGTGCACTCACCCCGGGTCGAGCCAGTGGGGACTTGGCTGGACATCGAGCGCACAAGATTTGCGCGGAACTGAAGCCGCTCGTAACTATGTTCGTCGAGCCAGCGGGCCATCTGCTGCAGCGGGCGAGTGCCGCCGATGACTTCCAGAGCGCCTTGGGTGACGGAACGCGCAATGCCGGAAATTCGTGCCTCAAGGTCCGCCGTATGGGTGGAATCCTCCGCACCGTCCGGACGGGGTTGCCCGGTGGCCGGTGATACTGGTGTCAGGCGGACCGCAGCGCCGCTGTAACCACGCAGGCGAGACGGTGGGACAGGTCTGGGCGATCCGCTCGCTGCTGCCAACAGTTGGGGTTGGTCCCCGCCCTGCGGCGGGCGGGGGCGAAGATGGACTATCTCGGGCATGGTGGTTCCTCTCGGTTCAGGAGGTGATTCCTCCGGTCACGGACCGGATTGTGCGGGGGACTGCAGAACCTGCCCGGGAAGGATCAGCGACGGATCACTCCCGATCAGGTGCTGATTTTGCTGGTACCAGCGAGGCCATTCGGCTGCAATTTCAACGTCCGTGGCCATAGGGCCAAGCGCCGTCGCGGCGATGGTCCACAGCGAGTCACCGGGGACGACCGCAACGTGGCGCGGTGCCGTTGCGGGGGAGTGCTTCGCTTCCGGGACAATCAAGCCACCGGATACCGGTTGCGCGGCAGGGGTCCATCCGGGAGTCCGTGCGGCTGTCTTGCGGCCACTGAATGTTTCGTTGGCTGCGTCTGCGGTGTTTTGGGTGGGGTTGGCGACCGTGGCAGGCCTGGTATTCCACAAGGGCGAGATCAGGACGTCGTGCCGCGTCGCTGAGGCGACACGAAGCGGCTGCGTCGTCGTCGTTGGTGCCGTTGGTGCCGGGTCTGGAGTGCTGGAGGCATGGGCTGCGACGGGTAGGACAATCAGATTCAGCCCCAGCAGTGCGCTAGCCAAGCGACGCATGAAATCCGGGGCGAGCCGTGCTGTTCTCGAGGCTGCTTCCGCACGTCCTCGACGGTCCAGAATTTCGGCGCATAGAGCAAGGGTGAGCGCGGCGATCCACCAGCTGACAATGGCTACGCCTGCAGCGCTTGCAAGCCATGCGACCGAGGCCTCAAGCATCTGGGTTTCCGCGCCGGCTGGCGGGACGGATGCGCCCGTATAGAGCAGCGCTCCGCCAAGAACCAGCAGTGCCGCCGCATAGCCGCAATCGCTAGGGGACACCGTGCGCGTGGCTGAGTGCGCGGGGTGGTGTGGGGTAGTTTTGATAAGCATAAGTCAGTTTGATCCTGTTTGATCACGTTTGTCTAGATTTGATTCAACTTATGTGGATGGTTGACGTTTAATGGTTGCGAACATAGGCTGTCGCTGTGCGTTGGATGTCGCTGTTTGAGGACCTGGAGGCCGAGCTGGCTGCTGCGCACGACGGGGAGTTCGGACGCGAGGTCTCCGAGATGACGCGCACCGAAATTGCACGCATTAGCCTCGTGGAGCGCCTTGTCGGCCATGTGGGCATGTCACTGACACTCCGAAGCGGAGCGGGCTCATGGTCCGGGACGCTGGGCCATGTCGGTGCAGAGTGGCTCGTGCTGGCGAACGGTAATCATTCCGTTCTCGTGCCCTTCTCGGCGCTCACGGAAATTGACGGGCTTGGTGTGCAGGCCGGTCAGCGGCCTGCCGGCGTCCAGGCTCGATTGGGATTTGCCTCCGCGTTGCGCGTTCTTGCCCGTGAACGGGCAACGGTCACGATCCACACAGGGCAACGTCAGGCTCGCTTGAGCGGCATGATTGACCGGGTGGGTAGCGATCACTGCGATATAGCAGAGGTGGTTGCTGGTGAATGCAGGCGGCCGCAGCATGTGCGGCGCGTCGTGACTGTACTGCTGAGCGCGATATCGGCAGTCGAGTCGGGGTAAAGAACTCTTCTCGGGCTAGGAGTGGGGTTCGTCGGCTGGCAACGGCTAGGATTCCTTGATCGAGGCGGCAGTGCGCTCGTAGGCACCAGCAATATAGTCTTCGAGTTTCCGCGCTTCCACCCGCCACTGACCGCGGCCGCCGACTTGAATTGCCGGTAATTCTCCGGAACGGACGATCGCGTAAGTCTGGGATGAGGATATGTTCAGAACTTCGGCGACATCGGCAAGCGTCAGGAAGCGTTTTTCCATCATCACCCTTCTCTCCTACGTGTGAGCGTCTCCCCTCGGCGTGAGCGCCTGATTGACGAGGTGTGCGTTCCGGGCGCAGACTTCATCGGATCATAGTGTTAATAGTGCCACCCGTTGGTGTTGATGACGTAGTTATCCACACAAAGCGGCAATTTGGGCCCGGATGGTTCCATTGAGCGGAATTCTTGGTGAGAATGGCTTTCGACGCCCGTGACGGGCAGTTCGCGACCACTAGTGGCTCGAAGGCCCACGGACGGCGGGAATCAAATGGGGATCAGCAGTTCGCGGGGCGGTAGCAGCCGGACGCAGTCGCCGGAATCAACACGGTTAAGACGCCCCTCCTGGCGCGACCCGCGGCTGATGGTCGGGGTCCTCCTGATGCTGCTTTCAATCTCCGGCACCGTTGTCCTCGTCGCGAGCCTGGACCGCACTACCGAAATGCTGGCCGTTCGGCACGATATCCGAGTGGGGCAGTTGCTCGACGCCGACGACGTCGAACCCGTTGCTGTCAGGTTGGGCGAAGTGAATGATTCGTATCTTCCCGCCGCCGATGGGCTGCCCGCCGGGGCGGTGTCCATCCAGTTGATCCGCCGCGGTGAACTCGTGCCTCGATCGGCGCTGGGTAAAGCGGACGCGCTCAACCGAAAACCCGTGGGGCTGACTATCTCTGACCCTTTGCCGCGGGGAACGGAGGCTGGTGCGCGCGTCGATGTTTGGGTGTCAACGCCGGTGGAGGGTGTGGCCGGTGCTGGCTTCGGCAGCCCCGAGCTTCTCCTCGAGGCTGCAGAGGTTGCGGAACTGACCGTCACCGAGTCGGTGTTGGGTGCAACGGCGAATACTCTGGTGCATGTACTGGTCGAGGACTCGGCCCTACCGAAACTCCTCGCCGCGCTGTCCAACGATGCCCGTATTGCGGTTGTCCTCAACCCCGGAGCTGGTTCGTGAATATTCCGGTCATTACTGCCGGGCACACGGCCAGCGCCCAGGTCCCGGGGCTGGAAAAGCTGCGCGGGCCTGTCACCGTAGTGCGCCGATGCGAAGACCTGGTGGAGCTCGTCGCGGCCTGTCAGGGCGGTATCGCCAAGGCCGCCATCGTCGGCACAGAGGCAGGGGAGATTACCACCTCGGTGCGGGACAGGCTGCGTGTTTTCGGAGTGGCTCTCGTTGTGCTGACCTCCAGCGACGAAGAACACCAACAGTTTGACGCGTTGGGTGTTTGCCATGATGCCGCCAACCTGCCAGCAACCGAGCTCGCCGCTCTGGTCTATAACGAAGTAGAGAAGCTCGCCGCCGCAAGCTCGCCCGCGGCGAATCAGCTCGCTTACAGTAACCCGGCGGCAAGGGTCGGCACGCAGGCGCACTCCGTGGCCGCGGCGACACCTGAGCCTGCGGGGACAGGACGCGTTGTCGCCGTGTGGGGACCAACGGGCGCCCCTGGTCGGACGACGATCGCAGTGAACTTCGCCGCCGAACTCGCCGCTACGGGAGAGTCGGTGCTTTTGCTCGACGCGGATACCTACGGCGCTAGCGTCGCAGCGTCGCTGGGCTTGCTGGAGGAATCCGCGGGGCTCGCCCAAGCCTGTCGGCTGGCTGGCCAAGGGCCGCTGACGCCGTCGAACCTCGAACGGGCGCTGTGCACGGTGTTCGTGGCCGGCCACCCGCTCCAGGTGTTGACGGGTCTCACCCGGCCGGAACGGTGGCCCGAATTGCGCCCCGCGGCGCTGGAGGCGGTGATCGGGTGGGCCCGTCAATCGGCCGGGACGACCGTCATTGATTGCGGGTTCTGCCTAGAGGCTGACGAGGAGCTGAGCTTCGACACGCCCGCCCCGAGGCGAAACGGCGCTGCGCTGCGCAGCCTCGAACTCGCGGATACTATTCTGGCTGTCGGGGCCGCCGACGCCATCGGCGTGCCGCGCCTGGTCCGAGCGCTCAGCAACCTCAGTGACGTGATTCCCACGGTGGCGCCACGCGTGGTGCTCAACAAGGTGAGGCGGTCCGCAGTGGGCCGGTCACCGGAACGTCAACTGCGGGAGGCTTGGGATAGATTCGGCCCACCCCACCCCATTGCAGCATTCCTTCCAGCGGATCCGCAGGCTGTGGACGAGGCGCTCCTGGGCGGTTCGGCACTGCTGGAATGCTGCCCGCAATCGGAATTGCGGATGGCCATTGCATCCCTGGCAGGCGTGCCGGTTGAAGCGGCCCGGCGAAGGTTCTTCGCTGCTGCGCGCCCCGGCATGAAGTTTCCGCCCAAGCCCGTTAGGCTCTCTGGATAAGGGGCCGCAACGGCGCGGCCTGCCACTTTGTCATGGAGGCGTGTGCATGTCGTCCGGATCCAGCAGTGCGGATCAGCCCAGTAGGGGTATCGCGTCCGAGGATTTCATACGCAACTACTACGAACACCTCGGCGAGGACGACGTCGGAGGCTACAGTCCCGAGGAGCTCGCCGCGCGGGCTACCGAGCACTACCATCTTGCGCGTAAACGTGCACGTGGCCGCGAAGGCATCGGCGTATCCAGCCGGACGGATTCAAGCGTGGTCATGATAGTCACCGATGACATGCCCTTTCTGGTGGACTCGGTCACTACGGAGCTCGTCCGTCAACAATGCGCCATCAGGCTTGTGGTCCACCCGACCTTCGTGGCGACCCGTGATCGCGGGACGAACGAGCTCCAGGAAGTCAAACGCGTCCCGTCTTCGGCGGGCGTCTCGAGCGGGGATACGGCCGCACTGCCAACCATCGGTCACTTGGTTGCGGGTCGAGATGCTTCCTCCCATATCGAATCCTGGATTGCAGTTGAAATAGAAGGCGCCAGCGACCAGGCATGCAGTGACAGGCTTATCGCGGGACTACATCGGGTGCTCGGGGACGTTCGGCTCGCTGTGCAGGATTGGGCTCCGATGCGGCACAAGGCTAGAACGATCGCTGAGTCCCTGTCCGAGTTGGAGGGCGCCGCGGAGATCCCCGATATCAGGCAGGCGCAACAACTGCTGCGCTGGCTCGACGACGGGAACTTCACGTTCCTGGGATTCAGGGAATACGATCTTGTGACCATCAACGGGGAGGACGTCCTGCGGGTTCGGGAAGATAGCGGGCTCGGCCTGCTCCGAAGCGTCGATCCGGTCCGCCAGATCCAGCACCTCACCCGCACGGGCCAGGCCAAGGCCCGGGAAAAGCAGCTCTTGGTCATCACAAAGGCGAATTCCCGCTCGACGGTCCACCGTGGCTCGTACCTGGACTATATCGGGTTGAAAAATTTCGACGCTGAGGGCCGGGTGATCGGCGAACGACGCTTCATCGGTTTGTTCGCCACGAGTGCGTACACCGGGTCGGTGCGCAACGTGCCGATAGTGCGCGAACGCGTCGCGGAAGTACTAAGGCGGTGCGGGTTCCCCGCCGATTCGCACTCCGGCAAGGACCTGTTGTCAATCCTGGAAACGTATCCCCGCGACGAGCTCTTCCAGATCGATACTCAGGATCTTGTCGACACCGCAATGGGCATTCTCACCCTGCAGGAGCGCCGGAGGACGAGGCTCTTTCTCCGTCCGGATATCTATGGGCGGTTTATGTCCGCCCTAGTGTACCTGCCACGCGACCGTTATACGACAAGCGTCCGCCTGCGTATCGAGCAGGAACTGCGGGAGACTTTCGACGCGGAATCCATCGATTTTGAGGCGCGAATGAGCGAATCGGCGCTGGCTCGTCTGTTTTTCCGCATCCGCCTGCCGCGGGGAGCGGATGTGCCGGTGGTCGGGACTGCCGAACTGGAACAGCGACTGGTCCGGGCTGCGAGGTCCTGGTCCGAAGGCATTAGCGAGGCTGCGCACTCCACTTTTCCCCGTGACGACGCCGCCCGGGTCAAGGAGCTGTGGGCCGAAGCGTTCCCAGCGAACTACAGGGTTGATTATGAAGTCGAGGACGCACTCGAGGACGTCGCCCGGTTTGAGGCGCTCCAGCGCGCAACCGGGCCGGGGATGCATGTATATGTGCCCGCCGGCGCAGGAGTGGAGCTGGAAGAAGACGCCCGACTGAAGTTGTACCTGATGGAACCGAAAAGCCTCACCCAGATTCTTCCCTTCCTCCACAACCTCGGCATTGAGGTTCTGGACGAGCGTCCCTTCGAGATTGAGAACTCCCGCGGGCAGCAATTCTATCTGTATGACCTCGGGCTGAAATACCCGGCTGGTGTTGATGTGCTCGCGACCGCCGGATTGTTCAAGGACGCGCTTGCTGCAGCCATGATGGGCCGGAGCGAGTCTGACCTGTTCGATCGGCTGGTCCTGCGGGAGCAGTTGACGTGGAGTCAGGTCGTTATGCTGCGCAGCTACGCCAAATATATGCGCCAGATGGGCAACGCCAATTCGTATGGGTTTGTTGCGGATACGCTGCTGCACAATGCTGTGGTGACCCGCGCACTGGTGCGGTTATTCGAGTCCCGGTTCGACCCGGAGCCGGGGGCCCGGTCCAATGTGCGCGCCGAGGCGGTGGACGCCGACCTCGCCGCAGGGCTGGAACAGGTTCCCACGCTTGACGCCGACCGGGTGCTGCGTACATTCGTAAACCTGATCGAAGCGACGCTGCGGACTAACTATTTCCAGCGCAAACCACACCTGAGCCTGAAGTTCGCGACCGCCAAGATCGAGGGTGCGCCGGTTCCCCGCCCGTTGTTCGAGATCTGGGTCTACTCACCCCGTATGGAGGGGGTGCACCTCAGGTTCGGTGCGATTGCCCGAGGAGGACTGCGTTGGTCGGACCGTCGGGAGGATTTTCGCACCGAAATACTGGGGCTGGTCAAGGCGCAGACGGTCAAGAACGCGGTGATTGTCCCGAGCGGCGCGAAGGGCGGGTTTTTCGCCAAGCAACTGCCCGATGCCGCTTCCGACCGCGCGGGCTGGTGGTCGGAAGGACAGGAGTGCTATCGCACGTTTATCCGTGGAATGTTGGACATCACAGACAACCTGGTGACCACGCAGGGGCGCGAGCATATCCTCCCTCCCGCCGACGTCGTACGTCATGACGGGGACGACAGCTACCTGGTCGTCGCGGCGGACAAGGGAACAGCGAGTTTTTCCGACATAGCTAACGAGCTTTCCGCGGAGTACGGTTTCTGGTTGGGGGATGCCTTCGCCTCAGGGGGCTCGGTCGGATATGACCACAAAGCCATGGGGATCACCGCGCGTGGGGCCTGGGAATCGGTCAAACGGCACTTCAGTGAGTTCAACCTCGATACTCAGCACCAGGATTTCACCGTTGCTGGCATCGGCGATATGAGCGGGGATGTCTTCGGTAACGGGATGCTTCTGTCCGAGCACATCCGGCTGGTCGCTGCGTTCGATCACCGTCATATTTTCCTTGACCCTTCCCCTGATGCGGCCGTCGCTTTCGCTGAACGGCGCCGGCTGTTCGCACTGCCCCGCTCCAGCTGGCAGGACTACGATTCGACGCTCATCAGCCCGGGTGGAGGGGTCTATTCGCGCGAAGCCAAGTCCGTTGCGGTCTCTGCGGAGGTACGCTCACTGCTGGATCTGGACGGGGAGAAAAGCAGTATCAGCCCACCAGAGCTGTTGCGCGCCATCCTCATGGCACCGGTTGATCTGCTCTATAACGGAGGTATCGGCACCTACATCAAGGCGTCGGACGAATCCCATGCGGAGGTCGGAGATCGGACCAACGACGCCATCCGGGTTGACGGTCGGCAGCTTCGCGCCCGAGTCGTAGGGGAAGGTGGAAACCTGGGCCTGACTCAACGCGGGCGGATCGAGGCGGCGCTGAACGGAGTTCTGCTCAATACCGACGCCATCGACAACTCCGCGGGTGTGGACTGCTCCGACCACGAGGTCAACATCAAGATTTTCGTTGACCGGATGGTCACCCGCGGCCAGCTTGATCCGGGAGACCGCGCCGGGCTGCTTCATTCGATGACTGAGGACGTCGCACGCCTTGTCCTGGCCGACAATGTAGCGCAGAACGTGATGCTGCTCAACGACCGGCAGAGAGTCCTGGACTGGAGTCCGAGCTACGAGCGGCTGATGGATTGGTTCGAGACCTCCAGCGGTCTCGATCGGAACCTTGAGGCGCTGCCCACGACGCAGCAGCTAAGGGACCGCGTTGCCACCGAGCAGGGATTGACCTCACCAGAACTGTCCGTCCTTGCTTCCCATGCGAAAATTGAATTGACCCGCGAGCTGACCTCCAGCGGACTCGCTGAGGATCCGTACTTCGCCCGCGTGCTGCGGGATTATTTTCCACCCCAGCTCGCGGAGCGCTTCGGCGACCTCATCGATACGCACCCGCTGCGCCGCGAAATAATCGCCACTACGGTCGCGAACGACATGATCAACATCGGCGGGGTCACGTTCGCGTTCCGGGTCATGGAAGAGACCTCGGCCAGCGCGGAGACCATTGCTCGCGCTTTCGTGGCACTGCGGGAGATATACGAGGTAGACCGGACACTGGCCGCGGTGGGAGCGTTGCCTGCGGATTTCCCTACAGAGCACTGGTGCACCATCCATCTGGATCTGCGACGGCTCCTTGACCGGGCGGTGCGCTGGTTCGTGAACAACGTGCCGACGACGACGGTGGACGCCGATATCGAAGCCTTCAAACCGGTGGTCGCGCCATTGCGCGCCCATCTTGGGGATTACCTGCGCGGACGGGACCAGGATCGACTGGAATCCTGGAATGCGCGTGCGGACCAGTGGGGTCTGCCGCTCGACTTGGCCCGGCGCTGGTCCGAACAGTTCGAATCCTTCGCATTGCTCGATATTGCCCTGTGCACCCGACGGATCGACGAGCCAGTGGAGAGCATCGCTCGGGTTTATTACGCGGTGTATGACCGTTTTGATGTGGACAGGCTGTTGGAGCGGATCACAGCACTCCCGCGAGAGGATCGCTGGCAGGCCCTGGCGCGGGCAGCCCTGCGCGAGGACCTATACTCGACAGTCGCAGATATAACCGTGGCGGTCATGAACGCGTCTCCGCAGGATACCGCGGCCGACGCCGCCACACGGCTTGGACGCTGGGAAGACCTCAATGCGGCTCCGCTGACCCGGGCCCAACAGATTTTTGATGAGGTGGATAGGCTCGGCCGCGATGACATGGCATCCCTGTCGGTCGCCCTGCGGCTGCTGCGCTCGATGGTTCGCTGACGACACGGAGATTCAATGGCAATGTTCACCGACCCGATCCGGGAGTATCCAGGCTTCCGGCCGGGCGATGCGGAGTGGCTGCATTTGCTGGTGGGGGACTGGCAGATGGTTGCTGACCTGGCGTTTGCCGATCTTGCCCTCTGGTTCCCCCTCGACGACGGAGGGTATGTTGCGCTGGCCCATGCTCGTCCGTCCACGTCACATACGGTCTTTCACAGCGACTTCGTCGGGGAGCGGATCCGTGCCGACCTGCTCCCGCTGGTCAACGAGGCGTGGGAGGGAAAGGGAATCGTCCGCTCGAACGAAGCCAATTGGACCACTGAGATGGCCATGCGGGTCGAGGCTGTGCCCATGGTGCGCAACGGCAGGACCCTCGCCGTGGTCACTACGCACATGGACCTGTCCAATTCCCGTATGCCGTCGAGGCTGGAACTGA
>DGBL01000072.1 GCA_002384315.1 Micrococcaceae bacterium UBA4005
ACTGAGGCCTGGCCATACACTTTCGCATTATGCTGGCTGACCAGATCCGGATTAGTACAGCGCAGGAACTGCCCGGATACCGGGAATCCGGCGAATCCCCGCGCCTCCGGGATGCCGCTGCGCTGGAGTAGTTTCAGCGCGCCGCCACCGGCGCCGATGAAGACGAACCGTGCGCGAACCGCGGTCGATTCCCCGGTGGCGCTATTGCGGACCGAGACTTCCCACCGACCGTCGTTGCCGCGGGCAAGGTCGGAGACGTCGTGCTGGTAGTGCAGGTCAACTCCCTGCTGTTCCAGGTAAGTGGTGAGCCCCCGGGTCAGCGTGCCGAAGTCGATATCCGTTCCACCGACCACGCGCGAGGCCGCCACTGGCTGGGATTCGTTTCGGCCAGCCATGATCAGCGGAGCCCACTCGGCCAGGGTGCTGCGGTCCTCGGTGTGTTCCATCGTGCTGAACAGGGGCTGGGCGCTCAGTGACTCGTACCGCTGTTTGAGGTAGTCCACGTTGGTGCTGCCCCAGACGAAACTCATATGCGGCACTGGATTGATGAATTGTTGCGGTTCCAACAGGTGGCCTTGGGAGACCATATGGGCCCAGAACTGCCGAGAGACTTGGAATTGCTCATTGATTGCTACGGCTTTTGCCGGGTCGACGGTGCCGTCTGGCCCAGCCGGGGAATAGTTCAGTTCGCAGAGCGCGGAGTGGCCGGTTCCCGCATTGTTCCAAGGGTCCGAGCTTTCGAGACCGGCCCGGTCAAGGCGCTCGAACAGGGAGATGTCCCAGTCCGGCTGGAGCTGCTTCAGGAACGCACCCAACGTGGCGCTCATGATCCCGCCGCCGATCAGGACGACGTCGGTTGTCGGTGCGGGTCTGGCCGCCTGATTGTTTCCGGTCACCATATTCTCCAGTCGCGAGGTCCTAGCTCCTGAAGCCTAGCGTCTGCCCAACGCTGTGGCTAAATCGGCTCCGCCGTCGAACAGCGGGCGGGGGATCGCGCGCCCGGGCTGCAGCGCAGCTTCAGCCGGTCGGGGGATCGGTATCTACATCCGTGAGGTCGATGCGGTTGAATACCTCATCCATCACCGGGCTCACCGGATAGCTTGCAACCCGGGAGGAGACGGCCAGCCCGGAGACGGGAAAGGCCAACGGAACAGCCGGGATTTTCCGGGAAATCTGCTCGCTGATCCCTTGGTAGGCTTCCGTGCGCAGGTCTCCGGGAAGAAGAGTCTTCGCGCGGTTGATCTTGGAAAACAGTTGGTTGTCCGTAAATCCGAATTCATCGGAACGAGCGCCGAAGAGCGTGCCGACGAAATTGTCCGGATCCTGGTAGCTGCCGCTCCAGCCTAGGAGATGGAATGCTCGGTCGCCGGGGGACTGTACGGTCGCCAAGTAGTTGTCGGTCCAGTCGATGGGAACCGGTTTAAGGTTGAACCCGACCGCGGTCAGTTGCCTGCTCAGCGCCGCATAAATCTTCTCTGGTGCGGGCAGATACGGGCGGGCCACATTGCGGGGATAGTAGAACGGCAGTTCCGCTCCGTCGTAGCCCGAGGCCTCAAGGAGGTCACGGGCCAGTTCGGGGTCGTATTCATAGGCACTCAGCGTGTCGGTACCGATTCCTAACTTGCTGGGAATGAAGCTCTCCGCCGGCTTGGTTCCGCTGAGGAATCTCCCCTTGATCAGTTCGGGCTTGTCGATCGCATGGGCCACGGCCTGGCGGAACTTCTCATCGTCCACGCCCGGAAATTCGTGGTTCAGGCCCAAATACAGCACCGAATACGGGTCCCGCTGAATGAGTTGGAACCCCCGGCGAGCCAACTCCGAGGCGTTGTCCACCGTGACCAGATCGTAGGCGTCGATTGTCCCGGCGGTGAGGGCTCTCAGGCGTGCGTCCGGGTGGCTGATAGTGACGAATCGGATGGTTTTGATCTCGCCTCGGGCGCCCCAATAGTCCTTGAACGAGTCCAGAACGACGACGCCGTCGTCCCAGGACACGAAGCGGTAAGGTCCGGTCCCCACGGGCGCCAGCGCAAACCTGGATAGCCGAACACCTTCACCCCGGGTTTCTGTCAGCTTGTTCGCAACCAGTTCATCCAACGCTTTGGGAGACGCCATGGCGAACGCTGGCAGAGCCAGCGAGGGTATGAACTCGGTAACGCGTTCCGTGAGATTGATCCGCACCCGTTCCGGGGCGAGAGCCTCGCAGGATTCGTAGCTCGAGTTCTTCGCGTCGGTGGCAAGGGCAGTGAAGACAGATTTGAAGGCCAGCGCCGGCGCCGTCTGCTGGACCGCCGCAGGCATAGTGAACCAGCGCTCGAAGTTCGCGCACACCGCTTCGGAGTTGAACGGCTCGCCGTCGTGGAATAGGACGTTCGACTTGAGGTCAAAGGTATAGGACCGCCCGTCGTCCTGCTCCTGCCACGATTCGGCCAGCAGCGGAGCAGGCTCGGAGGTCAGTGGATCAACTCCCACCAGCCCTTCCATCATCTGCCGGGTGACCCGGTAAGCCTCGGTGTCCGATGCCAATGCCGGGTCCAGCCCCGGCGGGTCGGCAACGGAACCGAACGTGAAGGTGGCGGTGGGTGAAGCTAGTGGAGAGCTCGCAGGTGGTGTTGTCCGCGGGAGACCGGGAATCGAGGGGGTGCACGCGCTCAGCGCCAGCACGACGACGAGGGCGGCCGTCGTGCGCTGACGGGGGCCGCGCCCCGCTACGGCAATGCTCACGGCGAGAACTCTCCTGACGGGCAGCCGCCCGTTACCTTGCTTATTGTCGGAGATTCCATTCTAGGGGACCGGCAGCTGAGCGCGGGAACGCTGGCGGCCCACCGGGCAGCAAAAAGCGGGAGCCAGCACCGTTACGGTGCGGGCTCCCGCCTTGGTCCCCGGATTACGGTGGAGAAGTAATCTCAGGGGAGCTCACTACTGTGCCGGAGGCATCAGGATTCCGTCGATGAGATAAACGGTCGCATTGGCGGTCTGAACTCCACCACAGATGACGTTGGCGTCGTTGACCTTCAGCTCGTCTCCGGACCCGGTAATCTCAACGTCTCCGCCCTGGACCGTGGTCTGGGTGGTCCCTTCGAGGTCCGAGGGCAGGATGCGTCCTTCGACGACGTGGTAGGTGAGGATTCCGCTGAGCAGGTCTGCGTCGCTCTTGAGAGCGTCCACCGTTGCGGCGTCCAAGGCTTCGAAAGCGGAGTCAACCGGGGCAAAAATTGTGAACTCGCCACCGTTGAGGGTATCTACCAGATCTACATCCGGGTTGAGCTGTCCGGATACGGAAGCCGTGAGCTGGGTCAGGAGCGGATTGTTCGACGCCGCGGTGGCTACGGGATCCAGGGCCATTCCAGCAACTGAACCGTCGCCGTCGGGAACCTGCTCTGCGTAGTCTGCGCATCCGGCGCCAACCAGGTTCGCAGCTGGGTCCATGTCCTCGGCGGAAGCTTCAGGGGCGGCACCTTCGCTGGTCTGCGTGGTCATGTCCTCGGCACTGGGGGCGGTCGTCGCTTCGTCGCCGGTGCTGCATGCGGCCAGGCCGAACATGGCTACTGCTGCAATTCCCAGAACCGAAAGATTCCTGCGCTTGGTGAGTTCCATGAGATTTCTCCTTCATAGACGTGACCCGGCTGGAGCCTGAGGTCAGCTAGATTTTTTTAGAACACATCGTGTTGATGTCTCACAGTTACTTCGCATGCGTCCGGGGAGCGGATGGGTGGAATTAAAGAATTTTTCTACGGTGCCCATATTCGCAGTCCAATCAGGGATTTCTCAGTTCACCAGGAGGGGGAGTCTTTAAACGAAGGACGTCCTGAACCACTCACTAACTGAGGGGTCAGGACGTCCAAGAGGTCCCCAGAGGAAGGACGACGGTGCGCAAGGGGGTGTGTGATCTCAAGACATAGGCGACACATGTCTCGGGACATGCACGACAGTTGATACGCGACACCTGTCTCGGGACATCGGCGACGCTGTGCGGCATGTCTCGCGTCATCGGCGACACCTTCCGATATGAGCATGGGGCATGTCAAAAAACAAGGTCATCGTGCTATCGGTCATTGAAGGGGGCCTGTCCAAGGCGCAGGCCGCCCGCCGTTACGGAGTCGGGCGCCAATGGGTCCACGAGCTCCTTACCCGGTACGCGGCCGAGGGCCCGGCAGGCCTCGAGCCCCGCTCCCGTCGGCCCCGCACCGCTTCCCGCGCCACACCCGCCCCGGTCAGGGACAGGATCCTTGCTCTGCGAGCTGAACTCACCGGTCAAAGCCTCGACGCGGGAGCCGAATCCATCGCATCCCGCCTGGAACGCGAAGGCATTAACCCGCCCGGCAGGGCCACCATCCACCGGATCCTGCGCGCTGCCGGCACAGTCACCCCCGAACCGCACAAACGCCCCCGCTCCTCGGTTCACCGCTTCGAAGCCCACCAGCCCAACGAAACCTGGCAGTCCGACTTCACCCACTGGACCCTGGCCGACGGCACGGACACCGAGATCCTGAACTTCCTCGATGACCACTCCCGCTACCTGCTTCACTGCTGCGCCCACACCCGCGTCACCGGAGACGACGTCGTCAACGGATTCCTCACCACGGCCGACGAACACGGCCTGCCCGCTTCCACCCTGACCGATAACGGCATGGTCTACACCACCCGCCTGGCCGGCCGCCGCGGCGGACGCAACGGCTTCGAAACCCTCATCGCCTCCCTGGGCATCACCCAGAAAAACGGCCACCCCGGCCACCCCCAAACCCAAGGCAAAATCGAACGCTTCCACCAGACCCTGAAAAAATGGCTCACCGGACAACCCCGGGCCCACACCCTCCAGGACCTCAACGACCAGCTGGACAGGTTCCGGCACATCTACAACCACGAACGCCCCCAC
>DGBL01000020.1 GCA_002384315.1 Micrococcaceae bacterium UBA4005
GCGGCCTCGGCGCGGTCCATCATCGAGCGGAACGTGACGTAGTGCGGCAGCTTGAGGTGCTCCACGAAACCGGTAGCCTGCACGTTGTCGGAGTGCGCGATCACGAACTCCTCGTCCTGGGCAGGGGAGACAGCGCGTTCACCGAATTCGTCGCGCCGCAGTGCCCGGTCTACCAAGGACATTGACATGGCCTTGCGCTCGGCTCGGCCGAACACCAGGCCATACCCCCGAGTGAACTGCGGTGCCACATCGGCACTGCCGACAAATTGGTTCACCATCTCGCACTCGGTCACCTCGATCCTCCCGATAGGCATGGCATGCCCGATTTCTGGAACCTCGAACTCAACTTCCACCTGACCGACGCGCACTTCACCGACAAATGGGTGGTTGTTGCCGAAGCCGCGCTGCGTGGAGTAACCCAACGAGAGCAGGAACCCTTCATCACCCCGGCTGAGGGCCTGGAGCCGCTCGGCCCGGGTCATCGGGAACACGGTTGGTTCGCGGGTAAGGTCTCCCGGGTCCGGGTCGGTCCACCCCTGTGCAGGCCTGTCGCGCTCAATCAGGGCGTCGACGCCGAGCAGGGCCGCCACTCGCGGCATCGGGACATCGACCGGTACGTCCGGGGCGGGGACGTCTGTCGTCTCGAGTTCGTCCACGAGCAGGCGGTGTGTGTAGTCGAATGTCGCGCCGAGCTGCTGGCCACCGGGTATGTCCTTGAACGTGGCCGACACCCGGCGTTCGGAGGGTAGGCCTGCGGTGTCAATGGCGGGGGTGACCCCGAAGCGCGGGAGCGTAGTGCGGTAGGAGCGCAGTAGGGTGACCGCCTCAAGCACATCACCCTGTGCCTGCAGGAGCGCCTTGGCGGCCAGGTCCGGGTCGAACAGCGAGCCTTCGGCCATCACCCGGGAGATCAGGACGCCCATCTGGTCGCGCATCTGCTCGTAGTCGATCTGAGGCGAATCGACCGTGCTGCGCCCCCGCTTCGCGAGCAGCGCATGCGCGTTGGCGATCGCCTTTTCGCCTCCCTTGACGGCAACGTACATCAGTTGTTCCTTTCCTCGTCAGCGTTCAGCGTTTCGCCGGTAGTGTCTGGGCCGATGAGCGCCGTGGTGCGGGGAAGCCCGCGCACGGTGTCCCCGGCGGTGAGGATCACGTCCACTCCACGTGGGAACAGCGCGCGGTTTTCCTGCCACTGCAGGAGGAATCCCGGAGGCAGCCCGGCTCCGTCCCATTCGGCGGTGTTCCGGATGCCTGGGCCGCTGGCTGTGAGGACACTGCTGCCGGTGGTGTCCCGGGCATCAAGGATGAGCGTCGCGGACCGGTGCGGTTCCTCGTCGGTGCCTTGCTCCAGCACGCCCAGGCGTGGCGCGGTTGACGGCTCAGCGACCACGAACGAAGCTTCTTCGGCGCGGTCCACAATTCTTGCGCCGGTGTGGAAGGCAATCCAGGCGACGATGTCGTCACTGGCCCGAAGTGTCGGGTCCAGCCAGATGGGTGTCTGGTCGTCGCATAGGGCGAGGATAATCGCTCCGGTAGTGCTTCCCAATGGGGCCGGTGGTTGGAGTCCGACGTCGACTCGCTGCGGTGTGGTGGGTTCCGCGAGCGCCTTCAGCACTGCGCGGAACACTTTCTGCGCGTCGCGTACGGGGTGGGCAAACCCGGGTGTGTGGTTCTGGCCGGTCAGCGTGCTCATTCATGCTCCCTGGAGACGGTGAAAAAGTCGACCACGGTGCTTCGTGCGTCGGCGTGGGCTACAGCATCGCGTTCGGCTTGAATGCGTTCTAGCGGCTCGACCACTTGGGAAAGTACCCGTTCGCGCTGCGAGGGCGCGGTGAGCAGCGCATCAAAGACAGCGGCGAGGCCCGCGTGATCTGGGTGGCTGCCAAGAAGGTAGGAGGTGCCGCGTGCGCCGTCGTCAAGCCCGGCGCCGTGCAGCATGACAGTGGCGCGGGTGACCGTAGCCTCTCCCAGATTGAAGCGGTCACCGGTGCCACCGATTCGGCCCTGAACCATGACCAAGCCCGCTTCCGGGCCGCGCAGGTACGTCACCTCGGGCTGGTCCGCCCAGAGTTCCCAGAGTTCTGTCAGCTCGTTATGCGAGGCGCCGGCAAATGCCCGCGCCGCGCGGCGGCGCTGGTCAGTGGCTCGCTCATCCGCCTGTGGGCCCTGATCGCTCACAATTCGTTCTCCTCACGCAAAATTCCCTGTCAAAGTTGTCTATCTTTCTAGACAACTATCAGCCTAGCAGCGTATGGTCCAATGGAATGGGCCCGCAGTCGAAGTTGAGGCCACGACTGGATGAACTTCCGGTAAACCCACCCAGGAGGATTGGTATGACTGAGCGCTTGCCTGCTGCCCGAGTGCGCAACGGGTATTCGGCTTGGCGCCTTATCGCCGAGGAATTACGGGTCGAGATCGGGGACGGCCGCCTCGCGGTAGGGGACAGGCTTCCGACGGAAAACTCCCTCTCCCAGCGATTTAGCGTGAACCGGCATACTGCACGCCAGGCGATCGCAGCCCTCGCCGCGGAGGGGCTCGTGGAGTCCCGGCGGGGTAGCGGGACCTTTGTGCTGGGCGATACGGTCCGCCTGCACCGCATCGGGGTGCGTACTCGCCTCTCCAGTAGCCTCCATGAACAGCGAAGTGCCGCAGCGGACGTGCGGGTGCTGCACAGCGCAGTTGAAGAGCCTCCTGTCGACATTGCCGAACGACTGAACATCGGCGGCGGGAGGGCTGTCCGGGTCGAGACTTCACGCTCTGCGGACGGGCAGCCGATCTCTGTGGGTACGCACTGGTTCGATGCCGAGCGTCTGCCGAACATCGCTGAAGGCATGGCGAGTGCCGGTTCCGTAACCGCGGCGTTGGCTGCCAGCGGAATCAAGGACTATGTGCGCGTGTCGACCGTTGTTGGCGCCCGACATGCCACTTCCATGGAGGGGTCGCTCCTTTCGCTCGGTCCCGGTGCGATTGTGCTGGTGACCGAGGCGCTCGACAGCGAGCCTGACGGCACACCGCTTCAGTACCTTGTCTCGCGATTCGCTGCCCAGCGCGTGCGCCTGGACATCGAGCATCCGCGGACCGACTGATCGGATCAGCCCGTGTAACCGGATACCGGGAGCGCTAGGGCTACAGCGGCTCAGGGCTACGCGGGGGCTCGGCCATGCGTGACTGAGTTCAGTTCGAAGACCACCCGAACCACGTCTGGCCGAATCCAGGCTGAACTGAACATCAAAGGGCGGTCGGTATCGCCGTCGTTGGTGAGGCTCTCCACGCTCCATGCCTGGTCGCCGTAGGCCAGATCCAAATGTTCGGCAACGTGGTCGGGAGGTACCTCCAGCATCCCCCGCGTCAAGGCTCGAATGGGATGGTGGCCTTTAGCACGCAGGACTTCCTCCACCGACTCGATAACCGGCAGCGCCACCTGAATGTCGTTCATGACGCCGGTGTTGATCCATTCATCGAAATAGACTGCCTTGCGGCCGTTGATCCTGCCCAGCCGCTCGAGGCGCGTCAGAAGAGTGTCCGCAGCGCAGCCGAAGGAGTCGGCTATGCGGTTCGGCACTAGCTGCAGCCCCCCCGAGATCAGGGAAGTACGGGCCTCACCGCCCGCATCCCGGATTGTCTGATGCAGCGAGGGGCTCCGGGATTGGGAGATCACGTAGTCGATCCGCCGGTTCACATAGGTTCCGGAACCCTTCACGCGCCGGACCAAAAACCGGGATTCAAGCTCAACTATTGCCTGACGGGCGACGGAACGGCTCACCCCGAAACGGGATGCAATCCTGTTTTCGCTGGGAATCTGAGCCCCGGGTTGCAAGGACTGTATCTCGGCAGCTATCTTCGCAGCCAGGTCCCTGATTTCAATGTTGCCCATGACCGCTAGGGTAGGCGGCCTCCTGGCATGTTGCACCGCAGCCGGGCGACCTTGCGGTGAACAGGAGGTAAACATCTGGAAACCTGACGCCTTGGTGTTGGCCTCGGCATAGACGGCGCTGCTAGTGAACCGCCTTGCGGATCCACAGGGATAACGCTTCCACAGTGAGCACCACTATCAGCACCAGAATTACGATGGTGGTGACGACATCGAACTGCATCACCCGTGAGGCGTTCAGCAGCAGGAAGCCGATGCCGCCGGCACCTACAATTCCGAGCAGTGTCGCCGCACGGATGTTGCTGTCCAACAGGTACATGATGTGCGCCACGAATGCTGGCGCTGACTGCCGCACGGTCGCCGCGAAAAATACCTGGATAGGCGAGGCGCCGTGCGCCTGCACGGCCTGCTGAACCCGTACATCGGTTTCCTCGAGGGAGTCGGCGACCAGTTTGCTGAGCAGCCCAATCGCGCCGATCGCCAGCGCCAAGGCACCGGCTACGCCGCCCAGGCCTGTGATCACCACAAAAATAATCGCCACGATGAGTTCAGGCAGTCCTCGGATAAAGACAATCAGTAAGCGGAAGACGGTCTGCACCGGCCGGTTCGTCACCACGTTCCGGGCGGCGAAGATACCGATAGGGATAGCTACGATCGACCCCAGGAGGGTTGCAGCCAGGGCAATCTGCACGGTCACCAGCATCTCACTGAGCAGCACCGGAAGGATGTCGCCGCCGGCGGGCGGAATGAAGGCGCCAAGGGTCGCTGGCGCATTGGCGAGCCCGTAACCCAGCGCCTCCCAGGAAAACTCCGCTCCGATCACGGATAGAAAAACGATGGCAAGCACCGCGGTAACTGAGAGGAACCGGCGTACCCGGTCAGCAGTCCAGGGCGGTGTAACCGGCCCCGCGGCGGCGCCAAACCCTTCTTTCGCACCGTTTCCCTTCGAGCCTCGGCAGACCCAGCTTTCCGATACCCTCTCGGCCCAGCTCACTCGACGGTTGCGGCTACGTGAGCGGTCTCCTCCCAGCAGAGCGGCACGGATGGTTCCGGATACGAGTTCGACGGCGATGCACAGCAACAGGACCACCAGAGCGAGCGCCATGCCGCGCTGATAATTCAGGCTTCTCAGGGCCGTTGCGATCGCCAGTCCGATCCCACCGATTCCGACGTAACCCAGGATCACCGAAATTCGGAGGTTGATATCGAACCGGTGAAGTGCAGTCGCGATAATCTGCGGCATCAGCGGGACCACTATGCCTGACACGATTTGCTGCACCCGCCCCCCGCCAGCAGCCCGGATCGCTTCCTGCGGCCCGTTGTCCAGTTCTTCCACTGCGTCTGCGTAGAGCTTGCCGATCATGCCCACCGAGTGCAGGCCCATCGCCAGAATCCCAGGAAGCGCACCTAGTCCGAAAATCCGGAGGAAAACGATCGCGAGAATCAGGTCAGGCACCGCTCGCGCGAGCACGATAACCACCCGGGCGCCACCACGGCCGAACTTCCCGGACGTCGTGTTCCAGGCAGCGAGCAGGGATACCGGGATGGAGATGATGACCGCAAGCAAGGTGGCCAGCACCACGATTGCCAGTGTCTCGAAAATCAAGGCAGCCAGTTCCCCGGGAGGCGGAAAATCGAGCGGAAACATCCGCGCCACAAAGTTCGTCGCATTACTGATGCTGTCCGCTATGGTGGCGAGGTTGATCCGGAGCTCAACGGTAGACCAAACGGCCGCGCAGAGCAGGAGGAAAAGCGTGGCAGCTACTGCGACCGAATTTGCTCTGGGCAACGGTTTCCGCGGAAGGAAACGTTCGGGTGCGACGTCTGGACGCGGTATGGAAATGATTGTCGACATGGGGTTCCGTGCGCTGCGCTAACCGGCAAGAGGCGTCATGGAAGCCCCCGGCGACGGCGTCGCAACCTTGGAGTAGATCTGGAGTGCTTCCTGTTGGTCAACCGATGTGCTCGCACGGTCCAGCACGACGCGCCCAGACTGGAGGCCGAGGATACGGTCGGAGAATTCCAGGGCGAGTTCCACCTGGTGCAGACTACAGATGACCGTCAGGTTTTCTTCGCGGCTGATGCGCTTGATCAGGTCGATGACCTGCGCGCTGGAGACAGGGTCCAGCGACGCGACCGGCTCATCAGCGAGCAGAACCTCCGGCTTCTGGATCAGCGCCCGGGCGATCCCTACGCGCTGCTGCTGACCGCCCGAAAGGGTATCTGCGCGCTGGAACGCGCGATCAGCCAAGCCCACCCGTTCCAACTGCTCCATAGCTTCGATGCGCACAGATCGCGGATACATCAACAGGCTGAGCCGAGGACCTCTGAGGGTTCCCAGCTTTCCCGTACAGACGTTCTCCAGAACCGACATTGGCCCCACCAGATGGAAGTTCTGGAATATGAAACCGACACGACGCCGGATTTTGCGAAGTTCAGTATCGCTGGCGTTTTCGATCCGGTGGCCCAGGACGGAAATCTGCCCATCAGTGGGGCGCTGGAGGCCGCTGATGTGCCGCAGCATGGTGGATTTGCCTGAGCCAGATAACCCGAGCAGGACCGTTACCTTTCCTGCTTCGAAGCTGGCGCTCACGCCGTCGAGACCCAGGACGGTGGGGCTGAAACGCTTGGTGACGTTCTTCAGTTCCACCACATAGCGCTGCTCTTCGCTCGGGACGGTTGCTTGCACTTTGGGTGACTGCAGAATAGTAGACATTTTCACCTCGGGTTTAGCTCGATGGATGGGGCAGGTTCCGATCAGGCCGCGTTGCAGGCTTCCGCTTCGGTCGTTTCGCAGACCTTGCGCACGCCGTCGTAGTCTTTATCGGTCACGGCAACGTAACCCCACTTCGAATCCGGGAGAACGCAGGACTCCGCATCCTCACACAGACCCGCTTTGACGAGGTAGTCCACATTCGCTTTTTCCGTCAGCGCTGTGCGGATGGCGTCCTGGGTTTCGGCGTCGAGGCTCTCGGTATTCATCGCCAGGGGTGAGCCCATGATCATCTCGGATTCCCAGACGCTTTTCACATCCCCCTCCTTTAGCTGGCCGCTTTCGGTCAAGATGTCCGGCATCTCATCGAGGGCGAATCCGGCCTCGCACTGACCGCTGTTGATCGAGATGATCGAAGCGTCGTGCCCACCGGCCATGACCGGTTTAATATCAGTCTGCGGATCGATGCCCGCCTCGAGCAGGCCAGCTGAGGGGTACAGGTACCCGGAGGTTGACGCCGGGTCGACAAAGCAGATCGTCTTGCCCTTGAAATCTTCCAGGCCTTCGATGTCGGAACCTGCAGGCGCCCACGCATGCGACTTGTATCCGGGCTTTTCGCCTGGCGCGCCGATAAGGGATGCGACCGGCTCGATGGGCACGCCGCTGTCCGCGGCAATCTTGTAGGAGAAGGGTCCATAGCCGGCCAGATCGATCTTCCCAGCACGCTGTCCCTCAATGACTGCGCTGTAGTCAGTGGCGTCCTGGAACTCCACTGTCTTGCCGGTCTCCTGTTCCAGCAGCTTGATGATGACCTCGTACTGGCTCTGAAGGCTCGCAGACTCCTCGGAGGGAACTGCGGCAAACACAATGGTGTCATCGCCGCCTGCTGCGGGCGCCTTGGCGCCGGGTTCCGCAGCGCTCTCACCGCAGGCCGCGACCAGGAACAGGGATGCAGTGGCGAGCAGGGTAGTCGCGGTGCGACTCATGGAACGGGACATCATTTCTCTCTTCTGAGTTGTCGGTGTCTTCTCGTGTCATCTCCCATTGAAGAGCCAGCCCGCTTCGCCGGCCCCACGGGAACATGAATAGAAAGCAAACACGGCCGAACGATTTGGTGATCCTCCCGAACAACTCGGGGCGGCGGAAGATCCATGGGTACTGTGATACGTATCGATGTTTATCAATCCCTAGTGTGACGAGCGAGAGCGAGGATGCAGCTGATGCCTATGCCGGTTGCGCATGAAATACAGGCTCCCGGAATCTGGCACCTCCCCATGCCCGGGATTTTCGCCGCTATCGCCCAGCCGATCTAACCGTGGGCCTTACGCAGAGGTTTACGACAAAGCGGCTATACGTCATCACGGGCCTGGGAATTGGTCAGATTCTCTCGTGGGGTTCGACCTTTTACCTGCTGGCGGTCCTAGCTGGGCCTATCGTCACGGATACCGGATGGTCAAGTTCGCTGGTGGTCGCAGGTGTCTCCCTAGGGCTCATCATCGCGGGCCTGGGGTCACCGCGCGTTGGCGCCCTCGTGTCAGGCAACCACGGGCGCGCGGTCCTGACTGCCAGCGCGCTGCTGCTCGCGTTGGGCCTGGCCACGTTAGGGGTGGCCCCTAACCTGTGGTGGTACCTAGGCGCCTGGGTAATCCTTGGGCTGGGGATGAGTGGAGGACTCTACAGTGGGGCGTTCGCAGTTCTGGGACATACCTATGGACCCTCCTCACGCTCGGCCATCACTCTTTTGACGCTTTTTGGTGGGTTCGCGAGCACTATCTGTTGGCCGCTCAGCACCTTTCTGGTGAACGAATTTGGGTGGCGCTGGACAGCCCTCATCTATGCGGGCGCTCACCTGATAATTACGGCGCCCCTGTATGCGCTCACGATTCCGCGACAACCCTGTTCACCAACGCCCAGCGCAAGATCCGGGGGGCCCAGTATCGTGGTTCAGCAATCCGTTGCGCCGCGCTGGCCCTTGGTCGTCCTTATTGCGACCATCTCAACCTTGGGTACCTCTATCGCTGCTTTGATATCGATTCACATGTTCTCATTGTTGGCGGGCATCGGGATCGCCGGTACGGCTGCCGTGATACTGGCTGGAACCATTGGTCCCGCACAAGTTGGCGCGAGGTTTATCGAATTGATCGTCGGGCGTAGGCGCCACCCGCTATGGACGCTTCTGACGGCGACCTTCGCCCTGGCCGTGGCGATCAATTTTCTGGGTATTGGGCTTTTGGCGCCGGCAATCCTCGTCATCGTGTACGGGGTGGGCATCGGATTGAGTTCCATCGCCCACGGAACTGTACCGCTGGCTCTTTTCGGGCAAGACCGGTACGCCCGCATCATGGGCCGCATCGCCCTGCCGTCCCTTCTCGGTCAAGCCGCGGCGCCCATCATCGGTTCCGTACTGATCCAGAGTGTGGGGCACCGAAATACCTTGCTGATACTGGGACTTTTCGCGGTCTTGGCCTTCATACTGGCGATCTGGCTAATGGTGCAGTACAAGGCGAAATGCAGGCAAGAGGCACAGCAGCGGAGCCAATCCCGCCAGCCGCTGATACCCAGCGGAGTGGGTCAGTAGTGAGGCCGGGCATGATTCGTAAAACGCCGCCATCGAAGGCAGCAACCCGCTTTTTAGCAAACAGGCTCTAGGCTGCGGTGAACTGTACCGAATGCCAGCCTGAGGCGCCGTTGGGCACCGGATCGGCGCGCTCTTCGGTTTGGAGGCCGTCTGTCGCATCCGTGGCGCGGGCCCGGATAGTGTGCGAGCCTGGCTCCAGATCCACCTCGTGGGACCATTGCCGCCAGGTATCCACCGAGGCTTCCGCAGCCAGGGTGGCTTCTTCCCAGTCCCCGCCGTCGAGGGATACCTCCACTTTCGTAATGCCGCGCTGCTGCGACCAGGCCGATCCGCCGACCATGACGGCACCGGTGGCGGTCTTGGCAAAGGAGCGCGGGACTTCGATGCGGGCCATGGTTTTGATCGGGCCCTTCTCGGACCATCCGCGATCGGTCCAATAGGCGGTTTTGTCCGCGAAACGGGTCACTTCGAGATCCACGACCCATTTGGTAGCCGAGACGTATCCGTAAAGGCCGGGGACGACCATCCGGACCGGGAATCCGTGCTCCACCGGCAAAGCTTCGCCGTTCATGGCGATCGCGAGCATCGCGTCACGGTCGTCCTGAAGGACAGGTAGCGGTGTGGACGCACTGAAACCGTCACTGCTGGTGGAGAGCACCATGTCCGCGCCGCTGGTCGGCCGGGCCCGGGCAAGCAGTTCCCGCAACGGGTACCCGAGCCATTTAGCGTTCCCGGCCAGGTTTCCGCCCACCGGGTTCGAAACGCACGTGAGCGTGACATGGCGTTCGATCAGCTCCGCCGCGAGCAGGTCCTGGAAGGAGATGGTGAACTCTTCTTCGACCATTCCATGGACACGCAACTCCCAGGAGTCCAGATCCAACTGCGGAACGCTCAACGCGGTGTCGATCCGGTAGAAGTCGGCGTTGGGCGTCAACCAGCTGTCAACGCCGTCCACGGGTACCTCCAGGCCCTGAGGCAGCGCCGGGGATGCGCTCGCCGGGGCTGGGAAGGTCAGGCTTTCGCGCGCCGCATTGACCGTGTTCCGGGCACTGCTGATGGCCCGCCCGGCAGCGGCTGCTGCGGCGGCCACGACGGCGGTGGCACCGACGGCGGCGAAGAAGTTGCGTCTGCTGGGTGTTGGGGGAGTGCCGGCGCCTACAGCGTCGGCGTCGTCGTCGGTGGGTGGCTGGGTTCCGGAGGCTGGCGAGCCGGCCTGCACACGGTGCAGCCGGGCCATAAGCCAGCGCAGCGCGAGTAACCCTAGTGCCGTCCCGATGGCGCTCGGCACGGCATCCAGTGGTCCAGCTCCGGCGCGGGTGAGGACGGCGGCGACGATCACCAGGCCCATCAGGCCGACGCCGGCCGCGCCCAGCGCCCAGCGGCGGAAGGCGACGACACCGAGCACTGCCGCCAGCAACGCAATGGTCACAGCCATGCCGACGAACAGCGCGGCTTTGTCGTTGGTGCCAAAGGTCGCGATGGCGAAGTCCTTCAGCCACGGTGGCGTGAAATCAATGAAGGTCGAGCCGAGGGCGATCACCGGCGTGGCACGGGCGGTGAAAAACGCGCCCGCCAGTTCGGCGACACCGAGAACAAGGCCTGCAGCGGCGATCCCGGCCAGCGCGGCTAGCGCGGTAGCGCCGTGGGCGGTTTTTCGTGAAGCTTCCATACCGGGTATTCGGAGGCACCGTCCCCAAGTATGGGTTGTCACAGGATGAATCGGGCTTCGCTGCAGGCCGCGCACCAAGTAACCTGATCTACTGTGAAGGTTCTTGTAGTAGGCCCCGGCGGCCGCGAGCACGCACTCGTGAGTGCCCTGTTGGCCGATCCCTTTGTCCGAGAGGTCCACGCCGCACCCGGTAACGCCGGGATGGCCGCAGTGGTCCGCACCCATCCCATCGACGCGAACGACCCCCAGGCCGTGACCGGGCTCGCCCAGCGGCTCGGCGCGGACTTGGTGGTGATCGGCCCGGAAGCCCCGCTCGCCGCGGGCGTCGCAGACGCCGTTGCGGCGGCGGGAATTCCCGTGTTCGGCCCTTCCCGCGAGGCAGCGCAGCTCGAGGCATCGAAGGCCTTCGCCAAGCAGATCATGGCTGCCGCCAACGTGCCCACGGCGATGGCGAAGGTTGCCGAGAACGCGGCGGAGGCCGCGGAGGCGCTGGATACGTTCGGCGCCCCGTATGTGGTGAAGGACGACGGTCTGGCCGCAGGCAAGGGAGTGGTGGTCACCGCGGACAGGGCTGAGGCGCTGGCCCATGCGCAGACTTGTTTCGACGCCGGCGGTTCCGTGGTGATCGAGGAATACCTCGACGGCCCGGAAATATCGTTGTTTGTCCTCTCCGACGGCCGCTGTGTCCTGCCGCTGGCGCCCGCCCAGGATTTCAAGCGGATTTTCGACGGTGACCAGGGCCCGAACACGGGAGGCATGGGGGCGTACTCGCCCGTGGACTGGGCGCCGGAAAACCTGGTGGACCAGGTGATCGAACGGGTTGCCCAACCGGTCGTGGATGAGATGAGGCACCGGGGCACCCCGTTCAAGGGGGTGCTGTACTGCGGTCTGGCCCTGACCCGGCAGGGTGTCCGTGTGATCGAATTCAATGCCCGGTTCGGCGACCCGGAAACGCAGGCGGTGCTGGCGCGCCTGAAAACCCCGCTGGGTGGGGTGCTGCTGGCTGCGGCCAAGGGCGAACTGGACCGGATTGACGGGCTGCACTGGATGGACCAGAGCGCTGTGGCCGTGGTTCTCGCCTCGAAGAACTATCCGCAGGCCCCACGCACCGGGGACCGGATCGGCGGCCTACAGGAGGCTGCGGCGCTGGAGGGCGTGAGCGTGTTGCACGCCGGCACCGCGATGGCAGCAGACGCGGTGGTCAGCGCAGGCGGGCGTGTGCTCGCCGTCGTCGGCCTCGGGGAGGATCTTGACGCCGCCCGCACCCGCGCCTATGCGGGCATGGATCGAATCACCCTCGACGGCGGCCAGTACCGGCGTGATATCGCGCTGAAAGCGGCCCGCGGCGAAGTTTCCATTCCGGGGGCGCCCGAGGCCGCAGCGAACAGGCCAGCGGTGGGGGCATAGTGGCACAGTTTGCCCCGCCGGTGCTCGAGCTTCCCGGCTGGAAGCACGTGTACTCCGGGAAAGTGCGCGACCTGTATGAACCGACCCAAGCGGGCGCGGAAGTTGTGCTTGTGGTCGCGAGCGACCGGATCAGCGCCTTCGACCATGTGCTGGCCAGTGAAATCCCTGACAAGGGCCGGGTGCTTACCCAGTTGAGCCTGTGGTGGTTCAACCGGTTGGAGGGTGTGCCCAACCATGTGGTGGGTTCCACGCTGGCCGACGGCGTCCCGGCCGAGGTTGCCGGCCGTGCGATGATCTGCCGCAAACTACGCATGTACCCGGTCGAATGCATTGCCCGCGGATACCTCACCGGCAGCGGCCTAGCCGAATATCGCCAGTCCGGGACGGTGTGCTCGCTTCCGCTGGGGCCGGGGCTGGTGGACGGCTCGCAGTTGGAACAGGCGATCTTCACCCCGTCCGCGAAAGCGGAGGTCGGAGAACATGACGAGAACATCACCTATGAGGATGTGGTGCGCGCCGTGGGTGCGCAAACCGCCGCGGAGCTGCGCTCGCTGACCCTGGATGTGTATTCCCGGGCGGAAGCTATTGCCCGCGAACGTGGCATCATCCTGGCCGATACGAAGGTGGAGTTCGGGCTGGATCCGGTGACCGGGGCGGTGACGCTGGGCGATGAAGTCCTCACTCCCGATTCCTCGCGTTTCTGGGATGCGGCCCTGTATGAGCCGGGGAAGGCGCAGCCGTCGTTCGATAAACAATTCGTGCGGGACTGGCTTACCTCCGATGCCGCCGGATGGGACCGGAAATCCGCCCCTCCGGCACTGCCGCAGGACGTCATTGACCGGACCAGGCAGCGCTA
>DGBL01000166.1 GCA_002384315.1 Micrococcaceae bacterium UBA4005
GGCCTGCAGTACTCCGGCGACATCGGCAAGGCCCTGGTAGCGGGGGCGGATACCGTCATGCTCGGCTCCCTGCTCGCCGGTTCCGCGGAAGCCCCGGGCGAGCTCATTTTCGTCAACGGCAAACAGTACAAGACCTACCGCGGCATGGGTTCGCTCGGCGCCATGCAGACGCGCGGCAAGAACACCTCGTATTCGAAGGATCGCTATTTCCAGGCAGACGTGACCGGCGATGACAAGCTCATCCCGGAAGGCGTCGAGGGCCGCGTCGCCTACCGCGGGCCGCTGGCTTCCGTGGCATACCAACTGGTGGGCGGGCTTCGCCAGACCATGTTCTACACCGGAGCCCGGACCATTGGCGAGCTCAAGGCGAAGGGAAAGTTCGTGCGCATCACCGCCGCCGGGCTGAAGGAATCCCACCCGCACGACATCCAGATGACGGTGGAGGCACCCAACTACGGTTCGAAGTGATCCGCGCCGGGCTCGGGCCGACGCAGGGCCGCCACGGGCTGGGATAACCTAGAGCAGTGACTTACGAGATTGAGATCGGCCGAGGCAAGCGCGGACGCAGGGCCTACTCCCTGGATGATGTGGCCGTGGTGCCCTCCCGGCGCACCCGTGACCCGCTCGATGTGTCAGTCGACTGGCAGATCGATGCCTACCAGTTTGGGATGCCGGTCATCGCAGCGCCCATGGACTCGGCCATGTGCCCGGCGACGGCGATCGCGATGGGCAAACTGGGCGGACTGGGCGTGCTCAACCTCGAAGGACTGTGGACCCGGTATGCGGACCCGGAACCAGTTCTGGACGAGATCGCCGGACTCAGCGCCGAGGACTTCAGTCCGGCAGCGACGCGGCGCATGCAGGAAATCTATGCAGCTCCCATCCAGGCTGAACTCATCACCAGTCGGCTAGCGGAAATCCGGGAGGCCGGAGTGACCGTGGCGGGCTCCCTGACTCCGCAGCGCACCCAGCAGTTCTACAAGACTGTCCTCGCTGCTGGCGTGGACATCTTCGTGATTCGCGGAACCACTGTCTCGGCGGAGCACGTGTCCAAAAACGACGAACCGCTGAACCTCAAACAGTTCATCTACGAACTCGACGTGCCGGTGATTGTCGGCGGAGCGGCCGGTTACACCCCGGCGCTGCACCTGATGCGCACCGGGGCTGCCGGAGTCCTCGTCGGATTCGGCGGCGGGGCCACGACCACCACCCGCCGCGCACTGGGGATCCACTCGCCGCTCGCCTCGGCTATTTCCGACGTCGCCGCGGCGCGCCGGGACTACCTGGACGAATCGGGCGGACGGTATGTACACGTGATCGCCGACGGCGGCATGGGCACCAGCGGCGACATCGTCAAGGCCATCGCGATGGGCGCGGACGCCGTCATGCTTGGCTCCGCCCTGGCCCGTGCTGAGGAAGCCCCCGGGCGGGGCTGGCACTGGGGCCAGGAAGCCCATCACCCGGAGCTTCCCCGCGGCGATAGGGTTCGGATTGGCACCGTCGGAAGCCTGCAGGAAGTGCTCTGGGGGCCCTCGCACCACACGAACGGCACTTCGAACATGATTGGCGCCCTGCGCCGTGCAATGGCCACCACCGGCTACTCCGACCTCAAAGAATTCCAGCGCGTTGAGGTGGTTTTGGCGCCCTATATCTCCAACGACTGAGTGCCGTAGGGTTGGATGACGGAGAACTCAACATCGCGGAGGATTGCAGCCATGGGAACAGGTGCACTTAGTCCACAGAACCGCGAGGACGTCCTCGCAGTACTGAAGGCAACGAACGAGCCGGGACGCGAACTCGATATCCTCGTGGTCGGCGGAGGCGTCGTCGGAGTCGGCTCGGCCCTCGACGCGGCGACCCGCGGGCTCGATACCGGAATAGTCGAAGCCCGGGACTGGGCTTCCGGAACCTCGTCACGGTCCTCGAAACTGATTCACGGCGGATTGCGTTACCTCGAGATGCTCGATTTCGCGCTGGTCCATGAGGCGCTGACTGAACGCGGACTGCTGATCCAGCGGATCGCCCCGCACCTGGTCCGCCCGGTTCCTTTCCTGTATCCCCTCACCCGCCGATTCTTCGAGCGCCCCTACGTCGGGGCGGGGATTCTGCTCTACGACGCGATGAGCATCAGCGGGGGAAACTCGCGTGGCGTCCCGTTCCACAAGCATCTGAGCCGGCGCGGCACACTGCGGGCTGCTCCGAGCCTGAAGGACCATGCCATGGTCGGGTCCATCCGGTACTACGACGCGCAGGTCGATGACGCGAAGTACGTGGTGAACATGGTCCGGACGGCCTCGCACTACGGTGCGAAGGCCGCGAACCGGGTTGCGGTCGTGGACTTCCTGCGGGAGGGCGAGCGCGTGGTCGGAGCGCGCGTCCGGGACGCCGAAACCGGCGACGAATTCGACATCCGCGCCAAGCAGATCATCAATGCCACCGGTGTGTGGACTGACGAGACGCAGGCGATGGTGACCGACCGCGGCCAGTTGAAGGTCCGAGCGTCGAAGGGAATCCACCTGGTCGTTCCGCGCGACCGCTTCCAGTCCACGGTGGGGCTGATCCTGCGCACGGAGAAGTCTGTCCTGTTCGTCATCCCGTGGGGCAGGCACTGGATCATCGGCACCACTGATACGGACTGGAACCTGGACAAAGCGCATCCGGCGGCGTCCTCCAAGGACATCGATTACATCCTGGAACACGTCAACCGGGTGCTGAAGCGCCCGCTCACCCGCGAAGACGTCGAAGGGGTATACGCCGGCCTGCGCCCGTTGCTGGCCGGGGAGAACGATACCACCGCCAAGCTCTCCCGCGAGCATGTGGTCGCCCACCCCGTGCCCGGGCTGGTGGTCGTCGCTGGCGGGAAGTGGACCAC
>DGBL01000001.1:0-4520 GCA_002384315.1 Micrococcaceae bacterium UBA4005
GCGCGCCACGATGAAATTCGGCCCATTTGCCGCCCGCATGCTCTTCACCCAGGCCGGGTTGGAGCAGGCCACGCGCCTGTCCGTCGCGGCCCGGCACGCGCAGCGTTTCGTCGAGGCCGGGCTTGTCCGGGTGGCTGATCTGGGGTGCGGCATCGGCGCCGACTCAATGGCGCTGGCCACTCTCGAGCGAGTGGTGACAGCGGTGGAACTCGACGAAACCACCGCCGCCGCCGCGACCATGAACCTCCTCCCCTGGCCGAACGCGTCGGTGGTGAACGCCGATGCACTCAGCATGGACATAGACCAGTACGACGGCGTGTGGATGGACCCGGCACGCCGGGTCACCACCGGTTCCGGAACCACCCGGCTTTTCGACCCCGAATCGTTCTCGCCTCCGCTGTCCTTCGTCGAGGCGCTCGCCGACCGGGGAGTCGCCGTCGGCGTCAAGATGGGTCCGGGGATCCCGCACGAGGCTGTGCCCGCCTCGTGCGAAGCGCAATGGGTCTCCGTGGACGGCGATGTAACCGAGGCGGCACTCTGGTTCAACGCGTTGCGCCGCCCGGAAGTACGCCGGGCGGCGCTGGTGCTCAGCGTCCATGGCGCCGCCGAACTCACCAGCCCGCTCGACTTCGGCGCCGAGGAGCCTGCCGCCATCGGGGCGCCGGAGGGTTTCCTCTACGAACCTGACGGCGCGGTCATCCGTGCCGGGCTGGTGGCCGACGTCGCGCGTCAGCTCGGCGGGCACCTGCTCGATCCGCGCATCGCCTACATTTGCGCGCCGACGCTCGTCGAGACCCCGTTCGCCCGCGCCTACCGGGTGGTTGAGACCCGGCCCCTCAACGTCAAGTCCTTGCGGACCTGGGTGCGTCAAGAGGGGATCGGCGTGCTGGACATCAAGAAGCGCGGGACGGCGGTCACCCCGGAGGAACTGCGCAGCCAGCTTCTCAACGGCTCCCGCCGCGGCGGAAAGAAAGCGACCCTGGTGCTGACGCGCATTGGAGACGAGCGGGTTGCCCTAGTTGTGGAGCCGGTGTCCTGATTAGCCTTCTGCGCCGGAGTCAGAGGACCCCTTCCCGGACAGCGAGCCAGCGTGGGCGCGCGCGTTCGGATCCCGGCGGACCTTGATCAGGCTTGCGACTGTGGTGACGGTCAGAACGACGCCGATGACTACGAGGCTGGTGTTGGTGCTGATGACCGGCACGTCGCCGTCAATACCGTGCGCCCAGTGCAGAACCAGTTTGACCCCAATAAAGGCGAGGATCAGTGCCAGACCGGTGGACAGAAAAACCAATCTGTCCAAGAGCCCCTTCACAAGGAAGAACAGCGCCCTCAAACCGAGCAGGGCGAAAGCATTGGCTGTAAAGACGATGTACGGTTCTGCAGTTATTCCGAAAATTGCCGGGATCGAATCAAGCGCGAACAATAAGTCGGTGCTGCCGATCGCCAGCAACACAATAAACAGGGGTGTCACCGCGCGCCGGCCCGCGGCGCGCGTAAACAGCCGGCCTCCCTCGTAGTCTTTCGTGACAGTCAGCACCCGCCGCGCCCCGCGAACAAGCACGTTGTCGGCGACATCGGGGTCGGCATTGCGGTGCCGGTAGAGCTGCACCGCTGTAAAGATCAGCACCAGCCCGAAAATCAGAAACATGAAGGAGAAGAGCTGGAGCAAAGCCGCACCCAGGGCAATGAAGATTGCGCGGAGAACCAGAGCGAGGGCAATTCCGAAGATCAGCACTTTCTGCTGGTATTTTTCGGGGACAGCGAAGGTGGCCATGATGATCACGAAAACAAAGAGGTTGTCGATGGACAGACTCTTTTCGACAACATAACCTGCGAAATATTCCGCGCCGTAATCCCAGCCCACTTGGAGCGCAAAAATCACTCCGAAGAGAACTGCAACTGCGATATATAAGACCGAGGAGATGGCCGCTTCACGGAACTTGACGGTGTGCGGGCGCGCCGCAGCCAACCCAAGATCCAGGGCCAACAACCCGAGAATAAGTCCGATGGTGAGTGTCCAGCGCAGTGCACTGACTTCGAGCATTACTGACCTTTCTGTTATTTTCTGCACTCCCGCTCAATAACGGCAAGGCAGGTTTCTAATGGGCTAGTGTTCTTGGAATGGCAACTCAGGACATTGATTCAGGGGCAACAGTGGAACCCAGCGGTGAGACGCGATGGACCTTCCTCACCAACCATGCCCACGTGTTGCTGACTATTGCCCGCGATCCGCAGGCCCGGATGCGGGATGTAGCTTCCCGGGTCGGGGTTACGGAGCGGGCCGCTCAGAAACTCGTCGCGGACCTCGTGGAGGCGGGCTATATCACCCGTACCCGCAGCGGGCGGCGCAATAGCTACACTGTGGCGACGGGCCGCCCGCTCCGTCATCCCGTCGATTCGGGCCACGAACTCGACGAACTCCTGGCAGTTCTTGTGCCGGAATCCGCCCCGACCGCCAGCCCCGATTAAAATTTTTCCGGCCTTAGAACCACAATGTCACTGACGAACAGGATCATCGCGTAATCCGCATAGTAGTGCTCTTGGAGATGGGAGGCGATGGTTCCAGCAGTATCCGCATCGCACACAACCTCTATGCGGATGTTGCTGTTCGCCTCCCAGCCCGCACTGCGCGTGCCGCGACTGCCTTTGCCGCGCGCGTCAGTGATGGTGTACCCATGGGCGTTCAGCCGATCCAGGACGCGAATGAGCGTCCCCTCCAGTACCGCCTCTGTAACGACGGTCAATAACTTGCGCGTATGACTTTGCATCAGCCTTATCCTCTCGCGAAGGTGTGAACCCACACGGCCAGCGCATGGTAAATCGGGATGCCGAATAGAACGTTGAACGGAAACGTGATCCCAAGCACAGCCGCCAATGAGAGCGTGGGGTTGGCCTCGGGAACTGAGATTCGCATAGCTGCCGGCACGGCGATATACGAGGCACTCGCGGCAAGGGTCGCTAGGACCACTGTGCCGCCTACGGACAGCCCCAGGACCCATGCCAACCCTGTGCCGACCAGCGCCGAAAAAAGCGGCATGGCTATTCCGAACCCAGTGAGGAAGAGACCATACCGACGCAGTCCGCCTACCTGCGCCGCCGTAATAAGCCCCATTTCCAGGAGGAACAAGGCAAGAACTCCCTTGAAGAGATCAAAAAACAAGGGCTCGATAGTGGACAACCCGTCCGGTCCCGCTATCCACCCGATGAGCAGCCCACCCAACAGCAACACGATGCTTTTCCCCAGGAAGACCTCATGGGCCACTGACCTCCAGCGGGTGGCCCGGGAGAGTCCTCGCGCAATGACTATTCCCACGATGATGGCGGGAACCTCCAGGAGGACCAGCAGGAGCGGCATGTGCTCCTCGAAAGCAATCCCTCGGCTACCAAGATAGGCGATAGCCACCGCGTAGGTGCCGACGCTGACGGAGCCGTAGTGAGCTGCAATAGATGCCGCGTCAGCTCGTTTGAAACGACCCAGATAGCGCAGTACCGGAAACGCCGCGAGCGAGAGGAAAAAGCCAAGCGCCACCACGGCAAGCATCTGCGGCAGCAACGTCCCGAGGGGCTGCCTGGCCAGCTCGATGCCGCCCTTGAGGCCGATGGCGAGTAACAGCACAATACTGACGAACTCGTAGATCGCGGCCGGTAGCCGCAATTCCGAGCGAAGCAGGCCTGCGGTGGCGCCGAGCAGGAAGAAAAGAATAATCGGATCGATCACTGGGGGACTCTCCTGATGGTGCGTTTTGAAGCGCCCGCGTACTACGAGTCCCGCAATCATATGCGATATTATTCATGATTCAAAATTCAGGTATCTGTGGTGGTATCTCCGAGTTCCTGGAGGATGGTCTCTTCGTGCTGGATAGGAAAGTTGACCGAGCGGGCAATGAAACAGTAGTCCCCGACCCGCCCGTGCAGCGCCCGCGCGGCGTCGGCATCGCTGTCCGCGGTGATGGTCACCTGCGGCCTGAGCGTGATCCCGGTGAATTGCCCGCTACCGTTTTCGGCTACCGCCATACTTCCGGTCGGGTGATCCTCATAGGCTGTTACGGTCACCTTCGCAGCGGCAGCCAGGCCCAAGTACCAGAGCATGTGGCATTGGGCGACCGAAGCGACCAGCAGCTGCTCCGGATTCCACCGGGCCGGATCCCCCCGAAACGCCGGATCGGATGTTCCGGCAAGGGTTCCGGGGCCATCTGCGCTTACTTCGTGGTCCCGACTGTAGGCTCGTGGCGTTGCGGTTCCTGCGCCAAGGTTCCCGGTCCACAGGATGGATATTTCATAGTGGTGGAGTTTGTCCATGGCCTCATTGCACCACAGGCACCGGCGTTAGGGTAGGAAAACGAAAGAACAACCACCGGAGGGAGCGTACGAGGCCGCAATGCACCGCAGCGGCCAGCTCAGCTGTTGCCCTCTGGTCCAAACCCGCCCCGACATCCTGCTCGCCGCCTTCGCTGAGAACCGCCTAGGTGAGCTCTCGGGAGGCGCCCACGATCCGGCTACTTCTGCCGGGAAAATTCGCC
>DGBL01000001.1:4546-11436 GCA_002384315.1 Micrococcaceae bacterium UBA4005
CAGCGGAGTTTCGGACGGAAGCGCGACGACGTCGAACACCACGCGAGCCGCGTCAACCGCTTCGGGCGGGAAAGACAACCCGGAGGCATCCGGACCCTGCATCCCCACCGGAGTCACGTTGATGAGCAGGTCAGCGGTGGCTCCTGCAGGCTCTGCGCGCCAGCCGAATCCGTAGAGTCCAGCCAGCGCGCGGCCAGCCGACTCGTTGCGGGCGGCAATGACGACGTCGGTGAAACCCGAGTCCCGCAGTGCCGCCACCACGGCCTTCGCCATCCCGCCGGAGCCGCGCACCAGGACGCTGTGACTGGAGGGCACCTGGTGCTCGGTGAGCAGCCTCGCCACCGCGAGGTAGTCCGTGTTGAAAGCCGTCAGGACGCCGTCGTCGTTAACGATGGTATTGACTGAGTCGATGGCTGTCGCGGACGGATCCATACGGTCCACGAGGGCGATCACGTCCTCCTTGAACGGCATTGACACGGCGCACCCGCGGATGCCCAAGGCGCGCACTCCACCTATCGCGGCCGGAAGGTCCGTCGTGGTGAAAGCCTTGTACACGAAGTTCAGGCCCAGCTCATCGTAGAGATAGTTATGGAACCGGGTACCGATATTGCTGGGCCGCGCGGCAAGGGAGATGCACAGGGTCATGTCTTTATTGAGGATTGGCACTCCCCCATTGTGACAGCGCCGCCGCCTTGCCGCGCGTAGGTTACGCCCCGGGGATCGCCAGCAGGCCCTCGTGGACGAACCGCACTAGATGGTCCCAGACAGACGCCGATGTCTCCGCCTCCACGAGGAAGGTTCCTCCGGTGCCTGTGACTGTTAGTTCAGAATGGCGGTTAAATCACAGCTTGAAGTGGCGGTTTTGCCGTTGATGCTTAACTAGCAGTGGGCGGCCAGTCGCTGGCCGGGCTCTCGAGAGGTTTTCCGTTAGAGCCTCGCGTTTTCCTTCGCCGGGATTGCTGCCTTGGGCTCTGAGCGCAGCGGTTGTGGCTCCCGCATAGCCTGCCGGTGCCGCTGTTCCGCTGATCGGCCCCAGGCAGTTCCGGTGAGAATGAAGGCAATGCCGACATACCCGGCTGGTCCTATGCTGTCGTGGGCGATGGTTATCCCGATGACGGCTGCCCAGACCGGTTCTGTGCCGAGTAGGAGGCTGACCCGCGATGGAGAAGTTCGCCTGACCGCCCAGATCTGAACGAAGAACGCAAACACGGTGCAGATAAGCACTAGGTAGAGGAACATCACTCCCTGCCCTGTGTCCAGCCGGGAGAGGTAGTGCGGGATGGAATCCCCGTAAATGAACGAGCCTGTCGTAAATAGAAGCGCGCAGGTTCCCAGCTGCACGGTCGTGAGGTGCAGCGAATCCATGGCTTTGCCGCCGGTGAGTTTGTGCATGGAGACAACGTGCGCGGCGCGCACGACCGCGGCGCCCAGCACGAGAAGGTCTCCAAAGCTGGGAGGTTCGAAGGTGCCGTTGCCGGCCAGCAGAACCACACCGACTACCGCAATTATGGCGGCTGCGAAGAACGCCGCGGGTAGCCGCCGGCGCAAGACGACGGACTCAAGGACCGGAGTGAAGACTATCGTGAGGCTGATGATGAGTCCCGCATTCGTTGCAGAGGTATGCGCGATCCCGAACGTTTCGAAGACGAAGACCGCCGCAAGCAGCACCCCGATCGGTATGCCGGCGCGCACCTCTTTACGAGTCAGAGGTTTCCGCCGGACACCCGCGATTGCAGCCATGACTCCGGCCGCGAGCAGCATCCGCACAGCCAGAAGGGCCAACACCGTCCCCGCAGTGACGAGTTCCTTTGCCACGAGGTAGGTCGATCCCCACGCCACGGCCACCAGAAGCAACAGAAAATCGACCCGGAACCGTGCAAGGAAAGTACCCATCGACCAATCGTTCCCCACGTCCATCCATTAGCATAAGAGGTCAGTTTTAATGCCTATGCATTAGTTTTGACTAATGGAACTGGGACAGCTTCGCGCTTTGAGGGAATTGGGCGAGAGGGGCAGCATCGCCGCTGTTGCGGCAGCCCTCCACGTCACCCCGTCGTCGGTGTCGCAGCAACTCAGCGCTCTGCAGCGCGGCGTGGCTGTTCCGCTGACCTTTAAGGACGGACGGAGGACCGCGCTAACGGATGCCGGACGCGCCTTGGCCTTGGCGGCTGTGGAAGTGGAGGTGGCGCTCGAACGGGCGGAGCAGGCGGTCGCGCAGTTTCAGAGCGAACCGCAGGGCGTAGTGGCGGTCACGGCCTTTCACAGTGCCGCGCTGGCCTTCTTCGGCCCGCTACTCACCAGGTTGAACGCCCCGGGCCAGCCCGGCGTTACCCTGAGCGACTTCGACGTAGCCCAGGAAAGCTTCCCCGCCCTCACCCAGGATCACGACCTGGTCATCGCCCACCGGTGGACGGGCAGTCCGCCGTGGCCGGGATCGGTGCGCGTGGAACCGCTGTTGTTCGAACCCCTGGACCTCGTCATCCGCAAGAACCACCGGCTGGCAGCCAAAGTCTCCATCGCGCCAGAGGACCTTCGCGAAGAAGCCTGGGTGGCCGTCCATCAGGGGTTTCCTCTCGAGAACGCCATCGAACAAATCGCCGGCATTGGAGGTGCCGAAGCGCGCATCGCTCACCGGATCAACGAATTCTTCGTTGCCGCTGCCGTGGTCGCTGCCAGCGACTGCGTCGCGTTGATGCCCCGCTACACCACCGACATGCACCATCATCCGGAACTCTCCCTCCGCCCGATTTCCCGCCTTGGACCCGGCCGCCACATCGACTGCCTCGCGCGCCCTGAAACCCTCGAACGATCCAACGTGGAAACCGTCCTCGCCCAGCTTCGGGCCATTACATCCAGACTGACCTCACCGTCACCTTCTTCCTGACGCGTTGCCGACGACCGCCCAGCCAGTGGCTACGCCTCAAAGTAACCGGAGTCAGCCAGTTCAAAAACGACCGTTTCCGCTACAAACAACCGGACGCGTTCAAAAGATTGTGAATCAGAACGTTTTGTGGCTGCTTTTTCGCAACGATAGATGACGCATCCGCGAGCTGCGGTGGATCGTCCCTTTTCTCTCGGGTGCCATGTCCGTGAGGCGCCGGCCGTCGTCGAGGCTGGCCTGCGGACTCGTGCCGCGTCGCTGTGGCAGTTGGACTGTGAGTGCGATGAGGCTGCCGACGATGAGACCCACTCCGGCCCATCCGAGGGGTGCGAGTTGCTCGCCAACGATGACAACCGCCAGGAGCGCCGCGACGACGGGTTCGACCAGTGTGAGTACGATGGCGGTGCTCGCGCGCGCCCGAGCCAGGCCCAGGCCGAAGAGAACGTAACCGGCGAACATTGGGACGAGGGCCATGTAGATCCCTACGGATGCGTTAGCCCATGAAGTCAGTAGTGTTGAGCCCGTCGCCAGCACGACGGGCATGAGCGCTAGCCCGGCAGCCCCAAAAATGGTGCCCATCGCCGCTCGAGCTGGCACGCCGGTCGCGATGACCCGGTGTGCAGCCCACGAGTACAGGGCGTAGGTGAGGCCCGCGGTAAGGCCCAGACCGACGCCCAACTCGGTGTTGAGGGCGCGGTGTCCTGCGGAGTCCGCTGACTCGGCAACACAGAGGAGGGCAGCGCCGGCGATTCCGAGTGCGGCGCCGGCGGCCCATCGGCGGGTCAGGCGGTGCCGGTCAGCGATGCGTTCGATAAGGGCCGCGAAGATGGGTGCGGAGCCGATGGAGACGACTGTCCCGGCGGCAACTCCCGCCAGGTGCATCGATGAATAGAACGCCAGCGGGTAGAGCGTCACGGCGATCGCACCCAGGGCGACAACCCGCCAGTGCTGGCGTAGCCCACGGCTGTAGCGTCGGATCAAGCGCAGGGCGATCACTGCCTGCAGCAAGCCGCCGAATCCCATGGCGGTCGCGCCGATGGCGATCGGACTGACGTCGGGAGCGAATGTTGCTGCCGTCCCCGTCGTTCCCCAGAGGACCGCCGCGGCCAAGACCAGGACGATCCCCGACCGATGGGCAGACGGCTGCGTCACAGGGCGTCGACGAGAGCGAGAGCGAGTTGTTTGGCGGCTTGGAGTTTCAGGCTCTCACCCGCGAGACCGGCCAGAGCCATGGACCCTTCCAGAAGGAACGAGAGGTGAAGCGCCACAGCGTCGACACGCTCTCCGTCGACGAGTCCAACCAGATGCGAGCGAAGGATTCCCTCGACCTCGTCTTTGTGACGTCGAACAAGAGCCCGGCCGGGATGCCCCGCGGGGAGTTCGGCAGCGGCGTTGAGGAGGCCGCATCCGCGAAACCCGTTCTCGTAGGCCAGTTCGGCATGGTCCAGGTAGGCATCGAAGACGGCGCCGATGAGAGCCCTACTGTCCGATGCTGTTCTGGCGCGATCGTCATAGAGTCTCAACCACTCGTCGTGGCGGACTTGAAGGTAAGCCTCCACCAGGTCCGCCTTGGAATCGAAGTTGTTGTAGAGACTCATCTTGGCCACCCCCGCATCCGCGGTGATGGTGTCGATCCCGGTCGCAGAGATCCCGTCCGCGTAAAAGCGGCGCGCAGCCGCGTCCAGCAGGCGCCCGCGCGCCGAGCCCCGCCGCCGCCGAGGGTGAGCCGGATCGAGAATGACCATATCGCTCCTAATTAGGTAGATCTACCCATACTAGCCGCCGGGGCCGGAACAAGATCGTTCGTGACAACGCACACTGTGACTGTTAGCTCAGAATGGCGGTTTTTTCACAGCTCGGTTTGGCGGTTTTCGCACAATTTAGCCTGGTGGATTTAATCGCTCTTTGGCGGCGTTCCGTGATCGCTTGGTCTCGCTTTCAGGGAGGATGATGCGATGCGGCTAGTCCTTGAGTGCTCGCGACCGTCTATAGAACGTTGCTCTGGACATTCCTAGATCGCGGGCAACCTGGGCAGCGGTGTCGCCGCCTTCAACCAGGCGGACAGCGCTTCTAATCTGACTGTCAGTAATCCGGCGGGGTCGGCCGCCAAGGTCCTTTCCAGCTTCGCGCCGTTTGCTGATGGAATCGGTAACGCGTTCGCGCTTGATCTCGTGTTCCATTTGCGCGAGAGCGGCCATGATCGTGAACAACATCGAGCCCATGGGTGTAGCGGTGTCGACGTCGCCGCCGCCGAGGTTCAGTACGCGTAGGCCCGCGCCTCTACCGCGGAGTTCGTCGGCGAAGGCAAGCATGTTCTGCGTGGATCGCCCGAGCCGGTCCAGCGTCGTGATGACGAGGGTGTCGCCGCCCATCAGCGCGTCGAGTGCCCGATCGAACTGGGGTCGTGAAGCTCGCGCCCCAGACACACCGTGATCAACGTAGAGGTCATCGCGTCGGACGCCGGCGGCCATAAGATCCACCTGCTGCCGGTCGGTGGACTGCTGGCGCGTCGAAACACGCGCGTAGCCGATCAGTTTCGTCATGGGCTGCTCCGACATGTCTCGTAACTAACGGTGAATACACCGATTCAACCAGAAGCTTTCGAGACATAGTTACGAGACTCGCCGGCCGCGCACGAACTCGTTCGAGTTCTGTCACTTTCAGAAGTCGTCTGCACGGAATGTCCAAAGTCCTCTGCACTCAGGCTGTCAGTTTCCGAAGTCGTCTGCCCCTCGGCGCCCGGCGCGAGAGTCGGGGTCGCGACCTGTCCCCTGCCACCGGCCCCTATGACCGGGCCGGCGGGGCCTATTCGTAGCGGAGGGAGTCGATGGGGTTTTGGCGTGCTGCGCGCCAGGCCGGGAGGGTGCCGGCGATGAAGGCGATGGCCATGACCAGGAGGATGACGCCGGTGACGGGTCCGGGGGCGAAGGCGAGGATGTGCAGGCCTTCGAGCTCGCTGAGCGGTCCGCGGGAGAGGACGTCGCTGATGGCGCTGCCTAGGGCGATGGCGGCGGCTGAACCGATGATGCTGCCGAGGAAGCCGATGAATGCGGCTTCGGTGCTGAAGAGTGCGAAGACGGATGTGCTGCCCATGCCCATGGCTTTCATGAGTCCTATTTCGCGGGTGCGTTCCTGGACGGACATCAGCAGTGTGTTCACGATTCCGAATCCTGCGGCGACGAGGGCGATGATGGCGAAGGCGTTCAGTACCCCGATGATTCCGGCGATGACTGTTTTGATGGTTCCGATGCGGTCATCCAGGGTTTGGGCGGTGTAGCCGGCGGCAGAGAGCTGGTCTTTCATCTCGGTGATCTGTGCCGGGGATGACGGGGCGAACGTTGCAGTTGCGCTGGCCCAGGAGGGGGTGGTCTTGGCGGGGGTGCCGGTCGCCTGTGCCTGGGTGAGGGCAGTGGAGAGTGCTTTGTTCACTGCTGCACCGGAGCTGCCCAGCAGGGAGTTTTGCGCGATCCCGACAATCCGGGCGGTAACCGCGTGCGGTGTCCCGGCTCCGTCGGTGATGCCGATGTTTACGTCATGCCCGATGGCCTGGGCGTTGTCGGCGAAGCCGAGCGGGGCGACGTAGCCGGAGGGCAGGAGCAGCTGGGCTTCACTGCTGGCATCATCGAGGGTAGCGCCGGCGGCGACCTGGGGCTGGGCTCCGGCGAGGGGGCTGACGGACAGCTGGTATTTGTCCTGGTCTTTCCATTGGATGTAGTCCGGGCTGATGCGGATGACGGGGGTGACTGCGGTGATTCCGGTGATGGCGCTGATGGCGTCCAGGTCGGGCTGCCCCAGAGCCACCTGGGAAGAACCTGGAGGTCCGCCTCCGGCTACTCGCTTTGCCTGCGGGTCGTACTTTCTAGGTCCGGTCCCGGCAGCTGCGCTGGGGTCGGTTTTGGTGACGGTGAAAGCGGTGCTGGAGCCGACAGAGGCCACTTGGCTGTCGATGTAGTTCGAGATGCCGGTGCCGAGGCCATTGGTGATGGTCAGGGTGAAGGCGCCGATGAAG
>DGBL01000170.1:0-1208 GCA_002384315.1 Micrococcaceae bacterium UBA4005
GAGGAACCGACCTGTTTCAGCAACGGTCCCGTCGTATAGGGCAGGTTGTACCGCTGGCAGATTTCCCGGACCTTCGGCGCAACTTCCCCGTACCGGTTGGACGGCAGGTCAGGGAAGAGGTGGTGCTCGATCTGGTGAGAGAGGTTACCGGTCATAAGGTGCATCAGTTTGGATCCGGAGATATTGGCGGAGCCGATCATCTGGCGCACGTACCAGTCGCCCCGGGTCTCCCCCTCAACCATTTCCTCGGTGAAGGTGTCAGCGCCGTCAGGGAAATGTCCACAGAAAATGACCGCATGCGCCCACACGTTGCGTACAGCGTTGGCTGTCAGGGTCCCGTAGAGCGCCTGTTTGCCCGATCCGCTGATCAGGGCGGCTACGGCTGGAGTCGCGGCGTAGTCCTTGGTGAACTGCGTGAGGACCTTGCGCCCGAGCGCCTTGAGGTCCTTGTCGAGCGCTTCCTTTGTCTTCTTTCCCTCTTTGTACTCGGTGAGTTCGAGGTCGTAGAGGGCGATCCCCCATTCGAAGATCGGCGCGAGGATCGCGTTGTACAGGGGATTTCCAAGGTTTCCGGGCTTCCAGGGTTGGTCTTCGTCCATGCGCAGCAGGTTGTATCCAACATCGCGGTCCCGGCCCACCACGTTCGTCCAGCGGTGGTGGAGGTCGTTGTGGGTATGCTGCCAGGCGCGCGCCGGGGTGACNNCCAGTCCCACTGGCCGTGCAGGATATTGTGCCCCAGTTCCATGTTTTCCAAGATCTTGGCGACGCTCAGCAGGGACGTGCCGGCGACCCATGCGGCCTTATTACGGCTTCCCATGAGGGTGAGCCGGCCAGCGATCTCCAGCCCGCGCTGAATTTTGATCATGCGGCGGATATACGCGGCGTCACTCGCTCCGCGCTTTGCGAGGATCTCATCCCGGATCGCATCGAGCTCGCGGCCCATTTCTGCAACCTGCTCGTCGGAAAGGTGCGCGGCGGCCGGCGGGCGGACCAGCGGGCTTCCGGTTGCGGCGAGCGCGCCCGGGCGGACAGTGCGCGCGTCTGCGGCTCCGTCGCGGGTGTCAGTCCGTTCAGCGATGCTTGTCATAGGACATGCTCCTTTATACGTCGAGGTTTACGGGTCCAGCTGCGGCCGAAACACACGTCTGGATCAATTGGCCTGGTTCTCCATGTACTTCGCCGCTGCGCAGGTCACGGACGTGCCCTGC
>DGBL01000170.1:1253-1573 GCA_002384315.1 Micrococcaceae bacterium UBA4005
GTCCACAAGGCTTCGGCTGCGTCGAGGAAACCCTCCGGTCCGCACGCGTATGCGGCGCGCTCGCGCCAATCCGGGCAGATCCGTTCCAGTTCCACCGGCACCTGGAAATCCATCCGGCCCCGCTGGCCGGTGTACCAGTGGGTCACCCGGAAGTTGGGGAACTGATCGGCAAGTTCGAGCAGCTCTTCGCTGAAAATGCTGTCTTCGGGGGTGCGCGCGGCATGGATCAACACCACGTCAGCATCCGGCCGGCGGGGCACCAACGTGCGGATCATGGACATCACCGGAGTGATTCCGGTGCCCGCGGTGAGCATCAGCAA
>DGBL01000170.1:1662-6676 GCA_002384315.1 Micrococcaceae bacterium UBA4005
AAAATGGTAGCGGAATCAGCAGTCTCGCGAACCACCCTGGTCACCACGCCGCGCAATTGGCGCGCGGAAAAGACAGGGTCGAAGAGGGACAGGAAGTCTTCAGGCGCTAACGGCGTAGTCAAAAGGGATGCGGCGCGCGCCAGCCTGCGGAGCCGGATCATGTTAGTAAGCTTATGCTGATCGGCGCGAAAATTCTTCTCGGTGCTACATACGATTTATCTTCGAAAACTATCCCCCCACAACAAATTGTGGAAGGAATGCCCGTGAGCAACTCTGTGACCCCTACCAGCGCGGTGTCATCGTACGACCCGCCGTGGTTCGAACTTCCGGGAACCGTCAGTGAACTGTTGCGACCCCGAATGCCTGGAATCGTGGATGCGATTATCGAAGCAGTGCCGCAATTAGTACCCGCCTACGCGCTACCCATCGAGGGCAGATTCGGGCGCGGCCTTCGGCGCGGGGTCGCAGCGGCGCTCGAACGATTCCTGCAACTGCCGGGCACCCGGCTACCCGCCTTGTCTGAAGAGAGCCGCCAATTGGTCGCCGGGCTCGGCAGCGGGGAATTCAGGCAGGGTCGAAGCCTCGATGCCCTGCTGAGCGCCTACCGTATGGGAGCCCGCGTGACTTTCCGCGAGATGTCCACCGTCTCCGTGGAGCACCACCTCGGTCTCGACGTCGTCGTCAATCTGGGCGAATCCATCCTTGCCTACATTGACGAACTCTCCGCTGTCAGTGTCGAGGCGTATGCCTTCGAGCAATCCGAGCGGGCCGGTGCTATCGACCGGCGCCGGACAGAACTACTGGACCTGCTGCTCATGGGCCAGGCGGACGAGGCAGCTCTGCGACAGGCTGCAGCCATGGCGGATTGGGCGCTACCTGCGAGCATGTCGGTGGTGACCCTTCCGCGCGAGATGGCAGGAGGCCTGAGGTTTCGGCTGGGGCCGGGAGCTCTTGTGATTGAGCGTGAGACCGACGCGGTGGCCCTGGTCCCGATGCCGGAACGGCACTCCCGGGCCCCAGTGTCCCACCTTGACCTCGCCTTGCAGGGCCGGAGTGCATCCATTGGCCCGGCGGTCGGATGGGCCCGGGTCTCGGATTCGCTGCGGCTGGCGGTCCTGGCCGGGTCGGTCCTCCCGCTTCGCAGCGGTCCTGAAGATCCACCGATTTGGGCTGTCGACCACCTCACCTCCATTCTCCTGGGTGCTGAGCCGACGGCGGTGAACGAGCTCGCCCAGCAACGCCTTGCCCCGCTTGCCGAGGTTCGCGCCGGGCAACGCGAGAAGCTCGCGGAAACGTTGCTGTCCTGGCTGACCCACTGGGGTAAGCGTTCGCGCGTCGCGGCGGATCTGGGCATCCACCCACAAACCGTGGGCTACCGCCTGACGACGTTGCGCGACCTGTTCGGAGACGACCTCGAGGACCCCCGCACACGCTTCGAGCTGGAGCTGGCCCTCCGCGCGGAAGCTGGCAGCAGCCGTGGCTCCATGGGTGAGAACCCCGGGGCGGACGTAACCACCTAGCCTGGAAGCACTTGTGACTCGAGGTCGCGCTGCAGCCTGCTATTTTTTCGGCTTTTTCCCGGGATTGCGGGTCCGCTTCCGGTTCTCCTTCATGAGCGCATCGATAAGTTCCTGCTGGCCCATCGTGGAACGGCCCGGGACCTCCAGCTTTCTGGTAAGCGCGTAGAGGTGCGCTTTGGAGGCGTTGGCGTCAACACCCTCAGCGCTCGGCCGCGATGCGCCAGCGCCGGCGTCAATCTGCGCGTTGGAGGGTTCCGGGCAGCTTATCTTTCTTTATTTTTCCGGTTCGGGTGGTCTTGGGCATGGCGCGTACCTCCTTGGTGAATCAGCCTTGGCGAATCAACCTTGGCGAAGCAGCCTGACCGGTTAGCGCCCAGGCTCCCGGTCGAGGGCTTTGTCGTGTTCCAGATGGGCTTGGCGAAGCAGTTCCATGAACTCAGACTCGTGACGGATAAAGCGCTTGTATTTCTCCGGCAGGTCACGCAGCATCGACTCCTCCGCACACATGCGGTTGAAGATGGTTTCACGTTCAGCCATGTCGGTCTCATAGTTGAGGTCAAGGTATTCGGTGGCGTGGCGTTTGGCGCCGGAGATGGCGTTCTTTGCCTTGCCTTTGGGGCTGAAGATCGAAGCGAGGACGGTGATCAGCAACACCCCGAGGATCACGCTCAGCGACAGGCCCGTGCTGACTTCAACCACGGGGACCGGTTGGCCGTCGTTGACGAACGGCAGGTTGTTTTCGTGGAGCGCATGCAGGATGAGCTTGACACCAATGAACGCGAGGATGGTCGCCAGGCCGTACGAAAGGTAGATCAGCCGGTCCAGCAAACCATCGATGAGGAAGTACAGCTGGCGCAGGCCCATCAGGGAGAATGCGGTTGCCGTGAAGACAATGAACACATTCTGCGTCAGTCCAAAGATCGCCGGTATCGAATCCAACGCGAAGAGGATGTCCGTCCCGCCAATTGCCACCATGACCAGCAGCATCGGGGTAAGCACCCGTTTGCCGTTTTCCGTGGTGAAGAGCTTGTCACCGTCGTAATGTTCAGAGGTCGGAAGGACCCGCTTGGCGAGCCTGATGACGATCCCCTCCGATTCGTCGTCGTGCCCGCCGGGTTTGAGTAGGTTACCGGCCGTGATCAGCAGGATCAGGCCGAAGAGGTAGAACACCCAGGCGAACGTGTTGATCAGGGCGGCTCCGAGGAAAATGAAACCGGTGCGGGCGATCAGGGAAAACACAATGCCGAAGAGGAGCACCTTCTGCTGGTCCGCGCGCGGCACCCGGAAGCTCGCCATGATGATCAGGAACACGAAGAGGTTGTCCACGGAGAGCGCCTTCTCCGTAATGTATCCAGCGAAATATTCCGTCCCCATGTCCCGTCCGCCGAAGATCAGCACCGCGACGCCGAACAGCAGGGCGAGACCGACGTAGATCGAGGACCAGATGGCCGCCTCCCGCAGCTTCGGGGTGTGGGCCTTGCGGACGTGGAAGAAGAAATCGAAGGCGAGTAGGCCCCCAATGACGGCGACGGTGGCAATCCAGACATACAACGGTGCATCCATGGTTCCAGCCTACGTGGTATCCAATATGTGAACGCCAGATCGTCGCCGCGGCGCTACGCCACGTCCAATACCGAATTGTTAGGGTGGTAGGTATGAGCACTCGCCCCACAGCGCTGGTCACCGGAGCCTCCCGCGGCATTGGCCTCGCCATCGCCCACGAGCTCTCGGCCACCCACCATCTGTTCCTCGGCGGACGCGACCAGCGATCGCTGGAGAAGCTGGCGGCAGGGTTACCGTATGCGGAGCCCTGGGCTGCCGAGTTGCGGGACGAAGACGCAACCGCCGCCGCGGCGCAGCGGATCACCTCCCTGGATCTGCTGGTCCATTCGGCCGGAATACTGCGCATGGGCACTGTCGCCGAGGCGTCTACGAAGCTGTGGCGGGAAAGCTTTGAGGTCAACGTCTTCGCCGTCGCCGAGCTGACCCGGCTGCTCCTTCCGGCCCTGCGTGCCCGGAAAGGCCAGGTCATAGCGATCAATTCCGGATCGGGTTACCACTCCGGGGCTAGTTCGGCCATCTACAGCGGCACCAAGTTCGCGCTCCGTGCGCTGACAGACGCTCTGCGGGAAGAAGAACGCATCCACGGGGTTCGGGTTAGCTCCATCCACCCCGGCAGGGTGGCCACCGATATGCAGCGCGAACTGCACAAATGGGAGGGAAGCGACTACTCCCCCGAAGCCTGGATTCAGCCCGTGGACATAGCCCGCGCGGTGCGCCTTGCCGTGGATACTCCCCTGGGCTCGGCAGTGGAGAACATCAGCATCCGCCCCAGCGGCATCTCCTAGCAGTACCGGGCCACGCCCGCGTCCAATCAGCTCCGGCGCACCACACGAGGGACCCCGAACCGGGTTTGTACGCCTGGTGAATACAGCACTGACTCAGGCGGGCCAGCCACAGTGAACCCCGCGGCGGCAAGCAACCCGTCATCAAGCGAGCTCACCGTGGCCGGATGTAATGGCCAAGGTTCGTGGATATTCGGTATATAGACGGTGCGGTTACCGAAGCGGCTGTGCAGGCCGAAGCGGGCAGTGAGTTCCAGGGACAGCTCGTCCTCCGCCGTCGTGCCGTGGGCCGGCTCCACCACAAAAGAGGACCGTGTGTTCCCCCGGAAGCGCACGACGTCGTACCCGTAGCGCGGCGTGGCACCTAGGCTGGAGTGAGCCCGGCATCGCGACCAGACGTACGGAATGCTGGCCGCCCGCGCGGCTACCACGACGGCAAGACGCGAGGCGTCCAGTGTCACGAACACGACTCCGCGTGTACCGTCGGGGCCGCGCGAATAGAGCCGGACATTGATCTCGGCAAAGGAGCCAAGATAGGGAACCGGCAGGCCCGTTCCCAACCCGGCGCCAACCATGCGAAAGCCGATCAGTCCGACCCAGCTCGAACCGTCAATGACGTCGGGCTCAACGCCCGGCGGCATTTGCGGGGCGGCTGCTCCAACTGGGATCCGCCAATGCAGGAATACCGCGTCGGCCCAGAACTGGTCCATGATTACCGGCCCGGGTAACGGCGGAGCGAGCGGCCAATCCGAGGCCCCGGAACCATCCCTGTGCATGCGGCCAATCTAGCACCGGGCACTAGGCGGAACATGCCCGGCCTTATTGGCCGGTAGGCTCAGGAACGTGAGAAAAGAAACGTTATGGGAAGCGCAACTCCGGCAAAACCCTGGACATTCAGCGTGGTATATCGAGCGCTTCGAACAGATGCGGGCCGAGGGTAGGGACCTACACGGTGAAGCGCGCCTGGTCGATGCACTCGTCGCACGGCAGAGCCGCATCCTGGACGCCGGCTGCGGTCCGGGCCGGGTCGGCGGCGAACTTGCGCAGCGCGGGCACCGCGTTGTCGGTGTGGACGTTGACCGCGAACTGATTGCGGCCGCCACTGCGAACCACCCCGACGTGCAGTGGCACGTGCGCGACCTGAGCGAG
>DGBL01000053.1:0-31954 GCA_002384315.1 Micrococcaceae bacterium UBA4005
GGGCTGGGCCTGTCGATCGTGCGCGAGTCGCTGCTGGCGGCGGGCGGCAGCGTCGACGTGGACGACTGCCCGCCATGGTCCACCTGCTTCCGTCTAACCTGGCCAATATCGAAATGACTCTGAAAACCCTGTTTCTTGCCGGATTGTTGCTGACGCTGGAGGCCTGTGCCACCCCCGCCGACCAGCCGGTCATGCGCATCCTGATGCCCCCTGCCGGTTTCGACGCGACGGCGCTGTCGAGCGAACTCGCGCGCGTGGCGGCGCTGTCCGCCGAACAGCGGCGGCGCGAGCTGACCACGCTGGAAAACGAGCGCCGTCTCGACGACGGCGCCTATGGGGCGCTGGCCGCCTTGCTGGAACGCGAGCGAACCGGCCGGGGGCAGGTGGTGCGCACCTCGCTGCTCGCAGCGATTGTGGGCGTGCACGCGTTTCAGGGGACCAGGACAACCGTCGCGGGAGAAGTGCCGAAGGCACAGGGTAACCACCACCCCTCCATTGCCCCCTATGGCCTGTTCAACTGCCGTGGCGGGAAGGTTCAAATCAGCGTCGGCAGCCAAAAACTATGGGCCACTTTCGCCACGGCGTTCGGCATCGACCCGGAGTGCGCCGATTTCGCGACCAATGCGGACCGAGTCAATAACAGGCGGGCGTTGATCGAACGGATCGAGGATTCTTTCTCCGCTTACGAGGCCGAAAGCCTGCTGGAGAGGCTCAACGACCTCGGTATTCCCGCCGGGAAGGTTCGAACGCTGGATGAGGTCTTCGAATGGGAGCAGGTTCGCTCGCAGGGACTGCTCATCGATGTGGACCATCCGGTGCTGGGAAAAATCAGTCTTCCCGGACCGCCGCTGCGGTTCTTTGGCCAGGGCGAGGTGGAAACCACCCAGCTTCAGCATAGTGCGCCTCCGCTGCTGGATGGAGAAGGAGCCGCCATCCGCCGCTGGCTGGCGGAGTCAGAGGGTTCCGCGCCCGACGGCGACGACCGGTGGGCGCGGTGAGCGGCACCACCGCACGGACAGGCATGCCGCGGCGCCTCTCGGCGTCGGAGCTTATCGAAACCGTGCTGGACTCCGGGTCCTTTGCATCGTGGGACCTTCCGGTAGAGGCTGTGCAGGGGGAGGAAAGCTACGCTGTTGAGCTACGGCACGCGCGGGAAAAAAGCGGGGTCGACGAGTCTGTACTAACCGGGGAAGGCCTGATCAACGGCCGTCGGGTTGCGGTGATTGTCTCCGAATTCCGGTTCCTTGCTGGCTCGATCGGAACTGCTGCCGCTGCGCGGATTATCCATGCCGTGGAGCGGGCGACGCAGGAGCGGTTGCCGCTGCTTGCTGGACCGGCGTCCGGCGGTACGCGAATGCAGGAGGGAACCAGGGCGTTCCTGTCCATGATTTCCATCACCGAGGCAGTGCGGGCGCACCGGCAGGCAGGCCTTCCGTACCTGGTGTACCTGCGCCACCCGACCACCGGAGGCGTTATGGCGTCCTGGGGGTCGTTGGGGCATGTGACCGTAGCAGAACCGGGAGCACTGCTGGGATTCCTTGGCCCACGCGTGTATGAGGCACTCTACGGGAGCGCCTTTCCGGAAAACGTGCAGACTGCGGAAAACCTCTTCGACAAGGGACTCATCGACGCCATTGTTCCTGCTGAACAGCTCTCGACGATCGTGGACCAGGCTCTGAACGTCCTGCTGCCGCGGCCCGCGGTCGCGGTTCCTCCGCCAGCGACCCTCACAATCCTGCCTTCACGACTGCGAGCCTGGGAATCGATCGAAATTTCGCGCAACCGGCGCCGCCCTGATCTGCGCCGACTACTGGCCTACGGCGCCCAGGATGTACTACCGCTCAATGGCACGGGCCAGGGCGAGAAGGATCCAGGGCTATTGCTGGCCCTGGCCCGGTTTGGCTCCCAACCGTGTGTGGTGCTGGGCCACCAGCGCGCGCGCAGCGGTGACGCCGGGATGGGGCCTGCCTCGCTGCGGGAGGCACGGCGCGGGATGAAACTTGCCGAAGAATTGCGACTTCCCCTGCTGACCGTCATCGACACAGCCGGTGCAGCGTTGTCGCGGGAGGCTGAGGAAGGCGGGCTCGCCGGGGAGATCGCCCGTTCGCTGCACGATTTGATTGGCCTTGGATCCCCGACGGTATCGGTGCTTCTGGGCCAGGGTGCCGGAGGTGGGGCGCTTGCCCTACTCCCAGCGGACCGTACCATCGCAGCCCAGCACGCGTGGCTCTCGCCACTGCCACCGGAAGGGGCCAGCGTGATTGTGCATCGGACAATTGCCCATGCCGCGGAGATGTCCGAGAGCCAGGGCGTGAACGTCGCCGCTCTCTACCGAGACGGATTTGTGGACCATATTGTTCAGGAATGCCCGGACGCCGCGGCGGAACCGAAAGATTTTTGCGCACGGATGGGAACGGCGATCGAATACGAACTCGCCACCATCACAGCCTCGGACGCAGGAGAACGACGCCGGGCGCGTGCGCGAAAGTACCGCGTCCCTAGGCCCTAGCGGAATTTGTCCTTTTTGTGGTAAACATCTGGTCAACAGCTTCACCGGGCAGTGTGCGATCGGAGAATCATGAGTGAGGCGGCCGTCGTCGGCAGCGGCGCACCATCAGTTACCGTGTACATCCTTGACGACCACGAAATAGTACGTCGCGGTCTCCGGGAGTTGCTTGAGGGTGAAGGGTTCACCGTTGTGGGGGAAAGCGGTTCCGCTGAAGAAGCCACCCGTCGAATCCCCGCAATCGGGCCCGACGTCACCGTCCTCGATGCGCGCCTCCCCGACGGTAGCGGCATTGAGGTCTGCCGCGATATCCGCAGTGTGGATTCCTCGCTAAAGTGCCTGATCCTCACAAGCTACGATGACGACGAAGCGCTGCACGCGGCCGTACTGGCTGGTGCAGCCGGTTATGTGCTGAAGGAAATCAGAAGTTCGGATCTGCTCTCGAAGATCCGGCGCACGGCAGCCGGAGAGTCACTTTTTGACCCGGTGATGAAAGCCAGGATCACCGCAGGATACACCGATAACGCCTCCGATGATCCTCGCCTGGACGCCCTCACCGCCCAGGAGCGACGGGTGCTGAAATACATCGGCGAGGGCCTGACCAACCGGGAAATCGGGCAGGCGATGTTCCTGGCAGAGAAGACCGTGAAGAATTATGTATCCTCGCTGCTGGCGAAACTCGGGTTTCACCGGCGAATCCAGGCGGCTGTCTATATCGCGACCAATAAGCAGCCCCGGGGCGATTGAGCGGCGGCAGATCGTCCCACTGCCGGCACTGTTACCTGGGGTTCCCTGGCCCTAGACTCGGTATATGACATCGCAGGGTTCCGAAACTGAAGTGCTTTCAGCCAACGAATGTTGGAAGCTTCTCCGGTCCACCTCGGTGGGTCGGCTCGCTTTATGGGTCGATGACCACCCGGACATCTTTCCAGTGAATTACGCGGTGGATCACGGCACCGTGGTGTTTCGCACGGCTGAAGGGACCAAGGCTACTGCGGCGCTTGGTGAGGTGCCTGTGGCGTTGGAGGCCGATGGGGTTTCGACACATGACGGGCAGCAGGCATGGAGCGTGGTGATCAAGGGCAGAGCCGAGACGGTGCAACGCACTGATGAGCTTCTCAAAACCATAGCCCTGCCCATACACCCATGGCAGAGCGGCCGTAAGGACAGGCTTGTGCGGATCGTTCCCGAAGTCGTGACCGGCAGGCGTTTCCCTATTGCCGCCCCAGTCACGGAATTCGGGATAATTCCCAGCCACAGCGCCGAGGAGTAGGTTACCCGGCGCCTGGAGCGGGACGGGTAATCACCAGGGGGCATCCGAGGTTGAGCAGTATTTTATGGCTGACCGCTCCGAGCATCATCCGTTTTACCGCTCCGCTACCCAGGCTGCCGACTACCAGGAGTTGGGCGTTGCGCGCGGCGGAAAGCAGCGCTTCGGCGGGCGCGACAGTCGTTTCCAGAACTCCCTGCAGGGCCAGCGAAGGGTACCTCGCCTTGACGTTCTGAAGCGTCGAGTCCAGCAGCGCCTGGCCCGTCTTGACCCTGCGCTGATCGGCGACCGCATCATTGGCCCCGGATGCCATCCAGGGACTGGGTACTGCGCAAGAGTGGAGTATGGTCAGTCCCAGATTCCGGCGGGCAGCGGTATCGGCTGCGTAGCTGAGGGCCTCCATTGACTCCTGTGATCCATCCGCCCCGACTACCACAAGTGGTTTCGGAGTGCCGGTTGTCACAGGCACCACCGCCACGGGGGCTTCGCTCATAATAGCGATTTGTTGGCTGAGGGTTCCGGAAAGCTCACCCGATTCGGGGTTGTTGCGGTCTGTGCCCACGACGATCAGGTGCGCGTCGCGTGAAAGGTCGACGAGGATCCGGGCAGCATCTCCGCTGTGAACACGGGTTCCGACCTGGACGGTGGGCGCAGCCAAGCGTGCATGCTCGACGGCATCATGCAGGAGGTTTCGGGCGGCTGCGATGACGGCGGCGTAATGGCTGACCTTCGGGTCCATCCAATATTCGTGGACGGCATGAACCAGTAGAAGGGGCCGACCGGATTCTTCCGCAGCGTTTAGCGCCCAGTCGACCGCGCTGATGCTGGCAGCTGAGCCATCCAGTCCTACAACAATGGGGGCTGGCTGTACCGTGCTAGTTGTCATCGTGGTCCCGGGTTCCTTTTCTGGTCCTGAATATATCCATCTGGCGGTTCCGCCGTTGGAGGCTATCCCTGCGTGGACTCGGAACGGCGCCGGGTTTCTCTGCGGTTGCCTCGATATGGTCGGCACCGAAGTGCCACAGCAGAACGTCGTCGAGCAGCCGGTCTGGCCCGGGGGAGTACCGGTGGTCGAGCGCCCTGCGAACCGTGGTGATGGTCTCGGCCTGCAGGAGACGTACAAGTTCAGTGGTAGTTTTCAGCCCGTGCGCGGCGAGAAGCTCGGCAGCCCAGCCCCAGTTATCATCGGCTTTGCGGTCGACGTGCGGCAGAAGTGTTTGCCACACATGGCGGATCCGGTTGGGCGTCAGCGGCGCGGCGCCTTCGCCAGCTTCGTCCCAGAAGCCGGTGACCGTCTCGTAGCGTTCGTGCAATTCAGCGAAGGCGGACTCAACCGCTTCAAGCATGGCGGCAGTTCCGGTGAACTGCCGGTCGAAGTAGGGGCTCCAAGCGCGAGGATTGGACGCCTTGAACCTGATGTCGTGCTCGATTTCAGACCAGGCGTGCGCCAGTACGGTGCGGATTTGTACTTCGAACAGGTAGCTTCCCCCGGCCTTTGATCCCGGATCCAGGGCCTGCTGGAAACGCCGGACAGCCTCGTTCTGGATGGAGCGCATGATCAGATGCCGGCTGGAATAGCCGTAGGTTCCGGACTCGATTGACCCAATGTCTTTCTCCCGGTCGCCGCGGCAGTCGAATTCCTGGCGCTGGCGTTTGATCAGGTTCGCGGCCAGGTCCACCTCGTGCGGCAGGGTCGTGATCACCCGCACTCCGACGACGTCGGTCAGGTTGCGCAGCGGGTCGGGAAAGTACAGGCCAGGCAGCGTTTCGCCGTCGGCAGGGGGCAGGGTGCGGGAGGCTTTGTCGCGAAAGGATTCGATGGTCTTGGTGCGGGCGGTCACGAAGAGCGGATGGAGTTCGGAGGAATCAAATATTTCCTGGATGCTCTCACGCATGGCGGCAGTGAGCCGCTCAAGCTCCGGGCGTATCCTGGCGAATTCGAGGACCGCTGATTCGACGGTTGGCCGGAGCCGGTCATCGAGATCGTCCCATGCACCCATCGGGCCTCCTCGGTTGGTGTGCCGTCCTCATCCTATCCGGCGACTACCGGGCTCAGGGCGACTGTTCACTCTTCCCTATGGCCCGCCGGCGGATCCATTCCGCGGCGGCCGTCACCTCGGAGGGACGGATGCCGTGTCCCCCTGGGCGGAGGTTCCTGCTGACAGTGGCCCGCCGGCTCTGGAGTACCGCCGCAAGCTGGTCGACGCTGGCCTGCGGTGCCATCGGGTCAGCGTCGCCGTTGAACAATGCGACGGATACGGTGTCAAGGTCGCCCCGCAGCGTGATCCCATCAAGTGGGTGCATTCCGCAGAAGGCCACGACGGCAGGGAGAATCCCGGGGTGCAATAGGGTGGTCGCCAGCGCTATGTTCGCGCCATTCGAAAAACCGACAGCAATGAGCGGGCGGTCTCTAAATTCGTAGAACGTGGTCGCCCACTCGATAAACGCCGCGAGATCGCCGGATCGTCGGACGACGTCGTCGACGTCGAATACACCTTCCCGGATCCTGCGGAACCAGCGGTTCATACCTGCTTCCTGCACGGCCCCGCGTGGGGCGAGAGTGCCGGACCCGGGGCTGAGCTGGGCAGCTAAGGGCAGGAGGTCATGCTCGTCCCCGCCGGTGCCGTGCAGCAGCAACAAAACGGGACTCTCCGGGTGTCCGGGTGTGAAGATATGCGGATGCGGATCAATGGCAGACACGTAAGTCCCTAGGGTCCAGCCGCGGGCATCGCGGGGTTATTCTCCGCGGGTACATCGATTTTTGCGACGGCATGGGCAATAGCGTCCCGATTAGGTTCAAGCCAGGGGGGTAGCTTGAGTGCGCGGCCGAGCTCGAGTAGCGGTTCGTCGATGTCGAAACCCGGTGTATCGGTGGCAATTTCCAACAGGGTCCCGCCCGGTTCCCGGAAATAGATGGACGTGAAGTACTGGCGGTCCAGGATGGCCGTTACTGCGTATCCTCGCTCGGTAAGCTCCTGCCTCCACAGCTCCTGCGTTGCCTGGTCTGGAACTCGGAACGCAATATGATGCACTGTCCCGCCAGCAACCAACCCAGGTTCCCCGCGGCGGTCCGCGCGGATATCCACCACCGTGCCCGGCTCACCGTCGTGGGTCGTGAGACGATAATTCCCGTTGCCCTCTTCTAGGATGCGCATGCCTAGATCGCGGGTCAGGGTCTCGAGGGTGGCTGTCGGGTCCTCGACCGTGAGCACGGAGGAGTGCTGGCCCCGCACAGCGTGTTCGGCCGGGACGGAAGCGGAGTCCCAGGGGTCGCGCGGGTCGGAGATCGATGAAGCCACCAGGTCGATCTGCAGACCGTCCGGATCACGCAGGGAGAGGCGCTCTTCGTCGAGGGAAACGTGGGTTAGCTCTGATTCCACCCCGAGGCGCTTGAAGTGGCTTCGCCACCATCCGAGGCTGCCCTGCGGTACTGAAAATGCGGTGGTGGTTGACTGTCCGCTGCCGATGCGGCCGCTGCGGATGCCTTGCCAGGGGAAGAAGGTCAGCAACGAACCGGGTCGTCCTGATTCGTCTCCGTAGTACAGGTGGTAGGTTCCCGGATCATCGAAATTGACCGTCTTTTTGACGAGCCTGAGCCCCAGCCCGGATATATAGAAGTCGATATTCTGCTGGGGGTCGCCGGCAATAGCCGTTACGTGGTGCAGGCCAGCGGTTTTCGCTGTCACCGGGTCCTCCTTGATTTTTCAAGCCGGACCGCGCGGCCAGCTAACTCACTTGGAAGTATATGCAAACGCATATACAGCTGTCCCCTTCCCACGATCTCACATTTATGCGAAGGCCCGCATCCCGGTGTGTCATCATGTGGGAATGGCTCCAAAGCACATACAGAACGGGTGGCTGCGCCGCACCGGTATAGATGTGCTGGGCTGGACGCTCGTGGTGCTGGGCATTGCGGCGCTGGTGCTGCCCGGGCCGGGGCTGCTGATGATCGTTGGAGGCCTTGCCGTGCTGTCGCAGCAATACCACTGGGCCCACCGGTATCTCGCTCCGCTGAAGGCCTACGCCTACCACGGTGCCGCGATCGGGGTGAAGACCATTCCCCGGATCGCAGCAAGCTGTTCCAGCGGGCTCACGATTATGGGTCTTGGCGTGGTCTGGCTCATCCAGCCACCTGCCCCACAGTGGTGGCCGCTGGCTCCGGACTGGTGGCTGCTGGGGGGGCCTGCGGCGGGGGTGAGCCTGATCATCTCTGCGCTGATTGCGCTGATTCTGATCCTGTACAGCGTCAGACGCTTTCGTGGGAAGCCACTTCCGGGGCTGCCCCGGAAGGGGGAAGATTTCGGCCCCCAGCATAAGGACGCCCCGTAACCGGAGCGTCATGATTGCCGCTACTGATAACGTACAAGCGTGCTCACCATAATCGGGGAAACCCTTGTTGACGAAGTGGTCAGTGGTACTGCTGACGTTCGAGCCCACGTGGGCGGCAGCCCCATGAATGTAGCTGTCGGACTGGCTCGCCTCGGCCATCCGACCCAGTTCCTCGGAAGGTTCGGCAACGATCCATACGGGCGCATGGTCCATGAGCATTTGCGGACGAACTCCGTCCTGTTTCCCATGGAGCCAGATTCCCAACCGACCGGTGTGGCTACGGCCCTGCTTGACCCCGCGGGTGGAGCGTCGTACGAGTTCCAGTTGGTGTGGGAGCTTCCCGGCCTCGCGGCGAACGCCGAACGGATACTGGAGGGAACCACTCTCCTGCACACCGGGTCAATCGCCACGATGCTGCAACCCGGCGCAGCAGACGTCCTCGCCATCGTGGAAAAAGCCCACACCTCGGCTACCGTCTCGTATGATCCGAACTGTCGGCCCAGCATCATCAAGAGTGTGGAATATGCTCGCCAGCAGGCCGAAAAATTCGTGCGGCTCGCCGACGTCGTGAAGGCCTCCGATGAGGACCTCGAATGGTTGTACCCACACCGCCCGGCGGAGGATTCGGCGGCGGCCTGGCTGGAAATGGGCCCCGCCGTGGTCGTGGTCACGAGAGGCTCGCGTGGCCCCTGGGCGGTCAGCGCTGCCGGGTGGACCGAGGTCGCCGCACCGGTGGCCAGTGTTGTCGACACGGTGGGCGCAGGAGATTCATTCATGGCAGCGATGCTCGGTACTCTGGTCGATCTCGAACTCGACGGTGCCCAGCGCAGGAACGAGTTGCAGAGGATGACCGTTCAACAGCTTGAGGGTATCCTCGCCTACGCGGCGCGCGCGGCTGCGGTGACCGTTTCCCGGGCTGGAGCCAACCCGCCCACACGATCCGAACTAGGAGAACATCGATGACACGCGATCCATACGCCGACCTTCCGCAGGTCGAAGAATTCGACCTTTCCAGTGAAAGCTTCCAGCACAACGCTCCCCTGCCGTTGGCCCAGGCCTCCGGGTTGATGGGCGCTGGCGGACAGGATGAATCTCCGCAGCTCTCCTGGCGCGACTTTCCGGAGGGGACCAGAAGTTTCGCCGTCACCGTCTATGATCCGGATGCTCCGACCGGAAGCGGATTTTGGCACTGGGCCGCCTTCAACATTCCAGCCTCAGTGTCCGCGCTGGAGGCGGGTGCTGGCTCCGACAGCGGGCGCAAGCTTCCACAGGGTGCAGTGCAGCTGAAGAACGACGCCGGTTTTCCAGGCTATGTGGGTGCCGCCCCTCCAGCAGGCCACGGCGTTCACCATTACCACGTGGTAGTTCACGCCCTCGACGTCGCTGCGCTGGAGGTGCCTGCGGAAGCCAGCGTGGCGTATCTGGGATTCAACCTGTTCTCCCACACGCTGGGACGCGCGCGGCTGATCGGAACGTTCGAGCAGTAAGTGGCCCGCCGGAGTGCCCGCGCGGCCACCTGCTAGCGCGGGTACGCTGAATGGACTGCGAACAAAGGAAAAGCGCATGCGGCTGGTAGCTAGCGATCTGGACGGAACCATCGTAGGCCACCAGGGCGAGATCAGCGCACGCACCCTTCGCGCGTTCAAGGATTGCAGCGCTGCTGGCGTAGATATTGTGTTCGTCACCGGGCGGCCGCCGCGCTGGCTCGGCCCGCTGCGTGAGCAACTCAGGCATCACGGCACAGTTATCTGCTCCAATGGAGCCCTGACCTATGACCTCGGCACCGAGACTGTGGTCTCATCTCACCTGCTGGAACCCGGGCGCATCCTTGACTCACGCGATATTATCCGCAGCCTCTACCCGGCCGCTACGTTCGCTGTCGAAACCATCACCGGTTTCCACGTGGAGCCAGGATTCGCCGAGCCAGGGTCGGCGGAATTGCTCGGCGGGGCACGTCCGATGCCATTCGAGCAGAGCCTCCCGGGCGAACAGGTCGTCAAATTTCTGGCGCGGGAACACGACATCCACCCGGATGAGTTCCTCGAAACTGTTCGTCCGGCGATCGCGCACCTAGTATCCACCACCCATTCCGCGCCAAGCGTCGCGCTACTGGAAATGGCTCCGCCCCATGTGAACAAGGCGGTCGCCCTCGCGGAGTATGCCAGGGCGCGCGGTATTCTCGCCGCGGACGTTGTCGCTTTCGGTGATATGCCCAATGACATCCAGATGCTGGCCTGGGCTGGGCAGGGGTATGCGATGGCCTCGGGGCACCCTAGCGCACGCTCGGCCGCGAACCTGGAAGCGCCGTCGTTCGCCCAGGACGGCGTTGCCCGGGTGCTCGAGGCGCGCCTTGCCGCGCTCCGTGCGGTATGACGCTCCGGTATCTCGCGAACGACGGCGGGCGCGGGAGTCGTCCGCTGGCGCTGGCCCACCGGGGATTTTCGCCCGCTGGCGATGAAAATTCACTTGCCGCCTTCGGGCGCGCAGTCGAGCTTGGGTTCGGTTACCTGGAGATCGATGTCAGGACCAGTAGCGACGGCGTGGTCATGGTCTTCCACGACCAAACCCTGGAGCGGGTAACCGACGGAACTGGGCGCCTGACTGACCATACCCGTACCGAGCTCGCCGGGATTCACCTTCGGGGTGGCGGGCAGATCCCGACGCTCGAGGAAGTCCTTCTCCGATGGCCGGGCCTGCGCTTGAATATCGATGTCAAGGACGATTCTTCCGTAGCGCCTGTAGCCGAACTAGTCGAACGACTGCAGGTCCACGACCGTGTGCTGATTGCCTCCTTCTCCGACCGGCGTAGGCTAAGCGTGCTGAAAAGGCTTACGCGACGTACGGCGTCCTCGGCCGGGATCGGCGTCAATGCGTTGGTCACGCTCCTCGGCCCGCTCGGGCTGACCCGGGCGATCAGCCGGGCTGCCCGGATCGACGCTGTCCAGGTTCCGGTACGGTATGGGGCGATTCCCGTGGTGACCGACGGCTACGTGCGCCGCTGCCACGATGCCGGGTTGTATGTGCACGTGTGGACTATCAATGACGAGCCCGCCATGGAGCAGCTGCTTGGGCTTGGCGTCGACGGGCTGGTCTCCGATCGTGCCGATATCCTTGCCCGGGTCATGGACCGTACCGGGTACTGGCCGCAGGGACCGGTTGGGGAAAACTGAGCGCTGGTTCGCTCAGCGGGCGTAGCGGCGCACGAAGTTCAACAGAATCCGCGCTGGTTCCACCACTAGCGACCTGCGTGCCCGGCGCATGTAGTCGGACGCTTGGTCCGGGGGAAAGTAGCCTGCATCGCGGTAGATGTGGATCCGCTCCACCAGAGCGTCGACGTCGAGCTCGGGATGAAACTGGGTGGCGTAGAGGTTCTGCCGCACCCGGAACATCTGCACCGGGCAGCCTGCCGAGGATGCCAGCACCACCGCGCCCTCCGGCACGGTCGTGCAAGCTTCCTTGTGTCCCACAAATGCCTTGAATGTGGCTGGCATTGCTTCCAGCAGCGGGTCCTGTGCGCCCGCGGGAGTGAGGTTTATGCTGGTTTCCCCGATCGGCTCAGCGAAGGTCTGGTCGATCACGGCCCCCTGATGGCGGCCCAGGGTGCCGACGCCGTAGCAGGCCCCCAGGAAGGGAAAATCGGCATCGACAACGATGTCCAGTAACCCGGAGAGTTCACGTTCAACCCGGCGCTGGTCTGTTGATTTCTGGCGCTCGGGGTCGGAGGAGTTGTAGGGGCTGCCTCCGACGAAGATACCGGAGTAATCCGCGAGGTTGATCGGGGGCAGCGGCGCAGCCTCGGCGCGCACGCGGTGTAAGTCATGCGTGCTGAGGCCGGTGAATCGCAGGAAGCTGCGGTATTCGCCCTCGGCCGCGGCGTCGTCGGCCCGGGTCGCCAGGAGTAGAAACGGTTTCACCTTCCCAATGTAGCCGCGCCCAGGCCGGAACGGGGGCAGATATACGGCCCCGCATTGCCCCAGGACCAGACACGCACTAGGTCAGCACTGGCTTGGAAAGATTCGCAAGATAGTCCAGTGCGGTTGATCCGTACAGGGCGATCGATTCATCGTCGGCGTAGACAAACAATCGCAACCAGGAACCGTACCGGTGCACGCGCGCCAGTTGGAGCGCTGGCTCCAGCGCGCGCCGGAGTTCAGACAGCTCAGCGAAATCTGTCCAGTGCTCCAGATACGCCGAAATGACGCGCTGGATCCGAGGATCCGCGGGCGTGACCTTCCACTGCTCGCACATCATGCCCATCGGGACGAATAGGGCGCTGAACGGGTGGGCCCAGTAGGCGTCAGCGAAGTCGAAGAAGCGTACCGGCTGCGTGGTGGAGCCCGGCAGGAACGCGTTGCCGGGATGGAGGTCATTATGGTCCAGCGACAGTGGTACGCCGACGTCCCGCAGCACGTCCACGGCTTCTGCAACGGCTGGCAGCTGCACGAGCACGTGGTCGGCGTCAGCTGCGGCCAAGTGGAGCGGATGTGCGCGCGGCAGGCCCGTGTGCAGCAGGAGTTGGTTCTCGACGAAATTCGCGGCCACCTCCGGGTTCATGATTACCAGACCAGCGGTGGTGAGCGTGTCCACGTGGGGGACGACGCTGCGTTGCAGGTCGGCGAAGTCGGTCAGCGCGCGGACCCATATGTCGGAATCGTCCGAGTGCAGCGAGGACAGGGTCGCCCCATGGTCGAACGTGAGCATCCACCCCTTGGAGGGTTCAATCGCAAGGGGAGGACTCACATGGTCCGGAACAATATCGGCCAGGGCAGCCATGATTGAAGCCTCCGCGAACTGGCCTGGATTGTTCTCCTTGAACCAGATTTTTCCCTGGTCGGTGGGAACCACGAGTTGCGTGGACCAGAAAGTGATGTGCTGGGACATGAGCGGCCCAACCTGGGAGAGCCCGAATGTCGGCAGCACCTGCGAAATCCACAGCTGGACGCGGCCCCGCCACTCCTCGCTGGCCCACGTTTGACGCAGCGTTGTCACTTTGTGTTCCCGGCGTCGGCAATGACGCCGTCCACCAGGGCTTTCGCCTCATCCTGGACTTTCTTCAGGTGGGCCTCACCACGAAAGGATTCGGCGTAGATCTTGTACACGTCCTCGGTGCCGGAGGGCCGAGCCGCGAACCAGGCGTTCTCAGTGGTCACTTTCAGGCCGCCGACAGAGGCGCCGTTGCCTGGCGCCTCGGTGAGCCGGGCCGTAATGCTCTCCCCGCCGAGCGTGGTGGCTGTGATGTCGGAGGCGGCGAGCCTGCCCAGTGCGGCTTTCTGCTCACGTGAGGCGACTGCGTCGATGCGCGCATAGACAGGAGAGCCAAAGCGCTCGGTGAGGTCTGCGTAATGTTGGGACGGAGACTTTTCAGTGACGGCAGTGATCTCCGCGGCGAGTAGCGCCAGCAGGATTCCGTCCTTGTCCGTGGTCCAGACGGATCCGTCGCGGCGCAGGAAGGAAGCGCCAGCGGATTCCTCGCCCCCGAAGGCGACCTCGCCGGAGAGCAGCCCGGGAACAAACCATTTGAAGCCCACCGGCACTTCAAGCAGGGTACGGCCGAGCCCGGCCGCAACCCTGTCGATGATGGAGGAGGAGACCAGTGTCTTGCCGATTGCGGCGTCCGCCCGCCATGACGGGCGGTTCCGGAAAAGGTAGTCGATCGCGACGGCGAGGAAGTGGTTCGGATTCATCAACCCTGCGTCCGGGGTGACGATCCCGTGCCGGTCGGCGTCGGCGTCGTTGCCGGTGGAGATGTCGAACCGGCCAGCCTGGGCGATCAGCGAGGCCATGGCAGCGGGTGAGGAGCAATCCATCCGGATTTTTCCGTCCCAGTCCAGGGTCATGAAGGCCCACTGGGGATCCACCGCCGGATTGACGACCGTCAGGTTAAGGTTGTGCCGTTCGCCGATTGCACCCCAATAATCCACCGATGCCCCGCCCATGGGGTCTGCTCCGATATGCAGGCCGGACTCGCGCACCGAGTCGAGATCCAGCACGCTGGGAAGGTCTTCAACGTAATGCTGCAGGAAGTCGTACCCGCTGATACAGTCGGCGCGCTGTGCGAGCGCTGCCGGGATTCGCTTGACTCCGCGCAGGCCCTCGGCCAGCAGCGCATTTGCCCGCGCAGCTATCCAGCCGGTGGCCTCCGACTCCGCGGGTCCGCCATGTGGAGGGTTGTACTTGAACCCGCCGTCGCCGGGCGGATTATGCGAGGGAGTGATCACAATGCCGTCAGCCTCATCCGGATGCGCGGCGTTGTGGACGAGGATCGCATGGGAGACCGCCGGGGTCGGGGTGAAAGCGCCACGGGCATCAATACGGACGGTGACCTTGTTGGCCGCAAGTACTTCCAAGGCCGTGTTCTGCGCGGGCTCCGAGAGGGCGTGGGTGTCCTTGCCCATGAAGAGCGGACCGCTGATCTTCTGCCCCGTGCGGTAGTCGACTATAGCTTGGGTTATCGCCAGAATATGCGCCTCGTTGAAGGATGCGGCCAGTGAGGAACCGCGGTGCCCTGACGTGCCGAAAGCTACCCGCTGACCGGGATCCGAGAGGTCCGGTTCGATGTCGAAATACGCGTCAAGAAGCGCGGTGACGTTGATCAGGTCGCTGGGAAGGGCAACGGAGCCCGCTCGGTTTTCCATGCCCCCAGCATGCCAAAGAAGCTGACGGATTACAGCCGACTGCCCAGGTGAGCGCTTAAGTTGCGCAAAGTTGCGCTGCCGGCAACTCTATGCGGGGGCTCCGCCAGCCGGATCCTTAATCCACCAGGATTTCTCGCTTGAGGATTTTTCCGGTCGGCCCCTTGGGCAGTTGGTCAACGAGCAGGACCCGGCGGGGATACTTGTAGGCGGCGAGTCGCTCCCTGGCGAAGTTGAGGATGTCTGCGCTGAGTGCTGCGCTGGCGTCGTCGTCCGCCGGTGTCGCGTCCGCTTTGACCCCGACGACGGCGACAATTTCTTCCCCGTGCAATTCGTCGGGGACCCCGACGACGGCCGCTTCCGCGACGGCGGGGTGTTCGTAGAGAATTTCCTCGACCTCGCGCGGATAAACATTATACCCGCCGCGAAGGATCACATCCTTCTTCCGGTCGACGATGAAAATTGCTCCGTCCTCGTCGAAGCGGGCGAGGTCTCCGGTGCGGAACCATCCGTCCGGGATAGCCGACTGGGTCGCTTCCTCGTTATTCCAGTATCCGTTCATCACACAGTGTCCTCGCACGGAGAGCTCACCGACCTCTCCACGCGGCACATCCGTTCCGTCGGCGTCGAGCATGCGCACCTCCACGCCGTCGACGGGGGTGCCGATGGAGCCGGGCTTTCGTACCGCGCCGCGACGGTTGAAGCTCACGATCGGCGAGGTCTCGGAGAGTCCATAGCCTTCCAGCAGTTCCGCCCCGAAGACCCGCTCGAACTCGTGGAGTACTTCGACCGGGAGCGCAGAACCACCGGAAACGGCAACCCGCAGGGAGGAGAGGTCGGTGTCCGTGACAGCGGGGTGGCGCAGCATGGCTATATACATGGTGGGCACGCCCTGGAACACGGTGACCGCGTCACGTTCGATGATTTCCAACGCCTTGCCGGGCTCGAACCGGGGTAGCAGTGTCACCGTGGCGCCGGTGAGTACAGCCGAGTTCAACGCGCAGGTCTGCCCGAAAATGTGGAAGAACGGCAAGCCACCGAAGAGTACCTCTCCGACGTCGATGCCCATCAGATCGCGGGAAATTTCGGCATTTCGGCGAAGATTGTTGTGCGAGAGAGCGGCCCCTTTGGGCCGTCCCGTGGTGCCTGATGTGTAGAGCAGGACGGCGGTGTCATCGGCAGCGACGGGGGCGACTTCCTCGATGGGATGGGAGCCGGTGACCAGTTCCATGAAACCCGACGCCTCCACCGCTATGACCTCCACAGGTTCGCCAAGGTCTGCCGCCGCGGCGTCGGCTCCGTTGCGCACCTCGGCGACCACACCCTCCCAGGCGAAGACGACGTGGGCGCCGGCATCAGCGAGGTGATAGGCGATTTCACGTGCCTTCAAGAGCGGATTTAGCGGAACAACAACAGCACCGAAGCGGAGCGCCCCATAATAGATGAACGCCATTTGTGGAATGTTCGGCATGACGAGCGCTACCCTGTCTCCGGGCTTCGCCCCGTGGGCGGCAAGCAGCCCTGCGACCCGTTGGCTCAGGGCTTCCAGTGCCCCGAATGTCACCTCGATGTCATCGAGTTTGATCGCCACCGCGTCGGGGTGGGCCAGTGCGGTGGCAACGAGGTTCTCAGCAAGGTTCGGCACGTGATCTCCTTTGATCAGCTTGCGGGACTGCGATGTTACTCGCTGGTACGAGTCTCATTGATCCTGCAGCCGAGCGCAAGACCAGCGCCGCCGGGCGTTCAGAATTCGGCCTCGAGCTGTGCGCAGACAGCGAGTAGCTGGCTCTCTGCGCTGGGTCTGCCGATTAGTTGGATGCCCATCGACAACCCGTTGTCGGTAGTCAGGGTGGGAATGGTGATTGCGGGCAGCCCGCACACATTGACCATGGAGGTATAGGGGGTGTATTGGCACTGCCGTTCATAGTCGGTGTCGGCATCGACCTCCATGAACCAGCCCAGCGGGCGCGGTGTCGCAGCCAGCGCGGGGGTCAGAACCATGTCGAACTGCGCATACTGCCTGATCGTCTCCTGCTCAAACCGGCGCAGGACGTCGACTGCGGCGGCGAGCTCGGCGCCGCTGCACTCAAGCGCGCGGCGGCGCATGGAGGCGGCCAGGGTGGTGAGCTGGCCGTCCTGCGCAGGGGAGGTCGTGACGCTGGCCAGGGCCGAAATCCACACCGTCCGGAAGGACTCGTGGTATTTCGGGTCGTAGCTCAGTTGTGCCTCCACCAGGTCATGGCCTGCGCCCTGCAGGGCGCGGATCCCTGCGGCGAGGCCGGCTTGGGCTGCGCTGTCAAGGCCCAACGGCATAGCGGAGGCGAAGGGCGAGTCGGTGCTTACCCCGATCCTGAAGCGCCCCTCGGCCCTCTGAGCTGCATCCAGGAAGGTGCCGCCCTGCTGTGCACACGCACGAAGCGCCCAATGATGGGTTCCCTGGACCATGGCGTCGAGCAGGAGCGCGGCGTCGACCGCCGTCCGGGCGAGAGGCCCTGCGACCGCCAGCTGGCCCAGATCAGCCTGTCCAGCTCCGGCAGGCACCCGTCCGCGGTTGGGTTTCAGGCCTACCAGACCCGTTGCGGCGGCGGGAATGCGGATGGAGCCTCCTCCGTCGGTCCCTGGGGCGAATGGAATCATCCGTGCGGCAACGGCCGCTGCGCTGCCGCCGGAAGATCCGCCGGGACTGAGCATCGGGTTGAGCGGATTCCGTGCTGGCGGGCCAAGGAGATTTTCGCTGTGGCAGCTGAGCCCAAATTCCGGGACCTGCGTCTTTCCAACACTGATCGCTCCGGCAGCCCGCAGGACGGCGGCCAAGGGAGAGTCCCTCGCAGCCCTGGGATGCTCAAGCGCCGCACTGCCCCAGGTGGTACGGATGCCAACGACTTCGGTCAGGTCCTTATGCGCGATCGGCATCCCGTGCAAGGCAGGCAGCGGACCGCCAGCTAACCGCCGTGCGTCTGCGGCGTCGGCCTCGGCGAGGGCTGTCTCGGCAGTGACGGTGACGAAAGATCCAAGGTTCGGGTTCAGGTTCTGGATCCGCTGCAGAAAATATTCAGTAACTTCCCGGGCGCCCAGCTGCCCGGCTGCCAGCGCGTCCCGCAGGGCGAGAGCGCCCAGTTCGTGTAGTCCGCCCATGTCCATGGCCCCTCGATATGTCTCCGGCCAGCGATGCCGGTGGGACCACTATAGGCTGGGAGCACAACGGTGCGTGGGCTGAGAGCTGCGCCGGGAGCAAGCGGCGGAAGGATTGCTGAATGAACGCGATGGATATCGTATCGGCGGACGTGCTGGGCGTCCTGTGAGCACACCTGCTGCGCCGCCGCTGGAGACAACATTTTCCTCCTATGCGTTCCTCGGTCCGGAGGGCACGTTTACAGAAGCAGCGCTGCTTCAGGTTCCAGCCGCCGAGCATGCCCGGCGGGTCCCTGTCCCCACCGTCGGGACGGCGCTTGCCCTGGTCCGCGCTGGAACAGTGGATGCGGCGATGGTGCCCATCGAAAATTCCGTTGAGGGCGGTGTCACCGCGACGCTCGATGCCATCGCGGTAGGGGAACCGCTGCGGATTGTCCGGGAGGTCCTAGTGCCGATCACGTTTGTCGCGGCAGGCAGGAAGGGCGCCACGTTGGCGGGTGTTCGGGCTATTTCCACGCATGGACATGCCTGGGCGCAGTGTCGGCAGTGGGTTGAAGCAACCATCCCGACTGCCGATTACCTGCCGGCTCCGTCCACCGCCGCAGCAGCCCACGGCCTTCTGGCGGACGGAAGCGCCTATGACGCCGCCATCTGCTCGCCGCTCATCGCCGAACGGCTAGGACTGCAGGTCCTTGAAGCGGACATTGGAGACGTTGGCGATGCAGTCACCCGGTTCATCCTGGTTACTGGACACCACAAATTACCTGCACCAACCGGCGCGGACAAGACCACAGTCGTGATTCCGCTGCCGGAGGACCACCCCGGCGCGCTGATGGAGATCCTCGACCAGTTTGCGGCCCGAGGCGTCAACTTGAGCCGGATCGAGTCCCGCCCCACAGGTTTGTTCCTAGGCGACTATTTCTTCAGCATCGACGCAGACGGGCATGTTTCGGATGCCCGCGTGGCCGACGCGCTCAAGGGCCTGCATCGGATCAGCCCAAACTTGCGGTTCCTAGGCTCGTATCCCCGGGCGGACAAGCGTGAACACCGGGTGGCCCGACACACCACTGACCAGGCATTCGCAGCGGCGGATGACTGGATGGGTCAGTTGTTGCGCGGAAATTAACACGCTTCCCCTAAAAGACAGTAGGCTTAGTAAATAGGTTTTCCAGTCCAGGTGGGGAGGTGCCATGGTTCGTTTGCGCCGCAGCGACCTGGACACCCCGGGAATCACCCGGCGCAGATGCGGGCGAGGGTTCAGCTACCGGGCACCCGAGGGTGGGAATCTCACGGACAGCGGGGAACTAGAGCGGATCAAGGCGCTGGCCATCCCGCCTGCGTGGGCGAAGGTGTGGATCTCTCCGCACGCTCACGGACACATCCAGGCGGTGGGAACCGACGGCGCCGGACGGCGCCAGTATATTTACCATCCTCGGTGGCGTGCGCGAAAAGACCGGGAGAAGTTCGATCGGGCACTCGCCTTCGCAGCGACGCTACCGGGGGCACGACGCGTCATCACACGGCATCTGCGCGGCAAGGGAACTAGCCGCGAGCGCGCCCTGGCCGCAGCCTTGCGCATTGTCGATGCCGCAGCGCTGCGGATAGGCTCGGCCCACTACGCCCAAGAGAATGGGACCTTCGGGGTGACGACGCTCCAGCACGAACACTTATCCGTTCGTGGCACGGTCGTGGCCTTCGACTTTCCCGGAAAATCCGGCCAGCGCTGGAATAGCACGCTGGACGACGGCGACCTGGCCGCCGCCTTGCGCCCCATGCTGCGTCGCTCTACCAGCGGAGCGGCGCTGGCCTACAGAAGTTCCAACGGGCTTTGGCAGGCCCTCGATGCCCCTACGCTCAACGAGTTTCTCCGTCAGGTTACCGGTGGAGATTTCACCGCCAAGGACTTCCGGACTTGGCAGGCGACTGTGCTTGCGGCGATGGAGCTGGCTCGGGCAAACGCTGAAGCCACAACCCGCACAGCCCGCAAACGCGCACTCTCCCATACCATGCAGGTAGTGGCCGAGCACTTGGGTAACACCCCTGCGGTGGTGCGGAAATCCTATGTTGATCCGCGGCTTGCGGATCGATTCATGGCCGGAGACGTTATACCTATTGCTGGCTATTCTGCATCGGAAAAAGCTGTCCAGGAATTCCTGGCGGATTAATCAGGGGCTTTCGCCGGGCGCTGAAGCTACGTAGGCTTTCAGCGGATGCCCGGAGCGGGCCTTTACCTTCTATGAAAGGTGGAACCATGAATACGAACGACGGACGCATCATCAACCCGGAGGACCGTTCAGCAGACGAGGAGCGCGAGATCAGGCACGGTGATTCCGGTGACCAGGGCAACGACCTGCGCTTCGCCGAGGAGCAGCAGCTCATCCAGGAGCAGGCCGAACGCCGGGCAGCTGACCCCGCTGAAGCTGTCGCGGCGGCACGGGCCGAGGGCAGCTACACCAGCCATCCCACCACCAAGGACCAGCGTGGCTACACGGGCGAGCAGGACCCGCTCGAGGAGGGCGAGTACACGGACAAGGACAAACAACTCATCGACGCCCCGGAAGGCGAAGGCGAATACACTGACCGGGACCGCTAGGGCCCACCGTCCGCTGGCTCGCGGGAGCTTGGCGGAGGGCGCTTATTTGAGAAATTTCCGGGTAACGCGGTCGGTCCGGGTGCAGTGGCTTCCGGCACCCGGACCCGAAGGGCGGCGGCGTCGACCCTGACCGTGAGCGAGGTGAAGGACCCGGACGGGTCGCCGTCCAGTTGGGTCGGAATGCGCTGCGCCACCGAGATCCTCGCTTCCCGCACGCGGTAGAACCTGATGACGGGAATGGGCCGACTGTTTCTCAGCAGTACTTTCGCGGCGACCCAGAGCCAGCCCAGAAGGCTGCGCGGACTTATGACGACGATATCCAGATATCCGTCGTCGAGCGTCGATCCGGGGATGAAATCAATTCCCGCCGGCAACCGGCCGCAGTTTGCGAACAGGATGCTGCGCACTTTCCTGGCCTGCGGGGCACCTGCGTCGAGGCTGATCGACATGCGCTGACGGCGCCCGGGCAGGGTCCGCATCCCCGCTTCGCCGTAGGCCAGCCATCCGAAGGTCCTTTTCAGGCCGTCCCGGGTTGCGGCGACCACTTCGGCGTCAAGGCCTATGCCGCCCATCACCAGGAACACGCGGGAATCCGGCAACGCGCCAACACCGTCGTCGAACTCCACCCGACCTACGTCAATAATCCGTTCCGCTCCGTGCATTGCCGTCTGTACGCATGCCGCTAAGTCCTGGTAAGGCAACCGAAGATTGCGTGCGAGCAAGTTCCCGGTCCCAAGCGGAATCACCCCCAGGGCGGCGGTGCTGTGTGCAAGTGCTTCAGCAACCGCGCGCACGGTTCCGTCCCCGCCTGCAGCGATGACGACGTCGGCCCCGGACGCGAGGGCGCGCAGCCCCTGCCCCGTCCCCGGGTCGGCCCGGGTGGTTTCCAGCACCAGGGGTGGCTGGCACCCGGCGTTTGCGCAGGCTCGTTCCACGAGCTTCCGGCTGGTCCCGGCTCCGGATTTTGCCGGATTCACCACTAGGACTACTTGTTGGGTGCCGGGTATCCGCGGGACCGGTTCATGCTCGGTCACCACGGGCGACTGCTGATGCCCGAGCGTGCGCACCTGCCACCAGGAGGTTGCCGAGGCTGCAGCAGCGGAGGCTGCTGCGGCGAGGACGAGCAACGGTTTGCGCATGATGATCCCAGAATAGCGCCGCCCCGGCCGGTTGCCGGGTCCGCAGCGTGAGGTGGGTATTCTTGACGGTGTGATTGATGTCAACGAACTTCGCGCAGAGCCCGAGAAATTCCGCCGGTCCCAGGCTGCACGGCGGGCGGACGCGCCGCTGGTCGATGCGATTGTTGCTGCCGATGTTAGGCGACGTGAGGCGGTGACCCGCCATGAAACGCTGCGCGCGCAGCAAAACGCATATGGCAAGCAGGTCGCCAAAGCCTCCGGGGCAGAGAAACAGGAGCTCCTAGCCGAGGTGAAGGAGCTTGCCACGGCAGTCAAGACCGCGGCCGCGCAGGCCGAGGACATCAAGGCCGAGCAGGAGTCATTGCTGCGCCGGCTCCCTAACCTGATTGAGGACGGCGTCCCCGCAGGCGGGGAAGAGGATTTCGTGGTCCTCAGGACAGTGGGTACTCCGCGTGATTTTGGGCCTGCAGGCTTTGAACCCCGTGACCATCTGGAAATCGGGGAACTGATCGGTGCCATTGATATGGAGCGCGGAGCGAAGGTCTCGGGGTCCCGTTTCTATTTCCTCAAGGGTGTAGGGGCCCGGCTGGAACTCGCGTTGCTGAACATGGCGATGGACCAGGCGGTGCAGGCTGGGTTCACCCCCATGATCACCCCGACGCTCGTGCGTCCGGAGACGATGCAGGGCACCGGCTTCGATGTTGCGCACGACGCCGAAATCTACCGGCTTGCCGAGGACGATCTGTATCTCGTGGGAACCTCCGAGGTGGCCCTTGCCGGTTACCACATGGACGAGATCCTGGATCTTGGTGCCGGCCCGCTACGGTATGCGGGCTGGTCATCCTGCTACCGGCGGGAGGCTGGATCCCACGGCAAGGACACCCGGGGAATCATCCGCGTCCACCAGTTCAACAAGGTGGAAATGTTCAGCTATACCACCATCGAGGACGCCGACGCCGAGCACCAGCGTCTGCTGGCCTGGGAGGAGGAGATGCTGGCCAAGGTAGAGCTGCCCTACCGAGTGATCGATACCGCGGCCGGTGACCTTGGAATGTCTGCCGCCCGCAAATTCGACTGCGAAGCGTGGGTTCCGACCCAGGGCGCGTATCGGGAACTGACCTCTACCTCCAACTGCACCACATTCCAGGCCCGGCGCCTGAACATCCGCCAGCGCCAGAGCGGGGAGGGGCAGAAAGGAACCCGGGCGGTGGCGACTCTGAACGGTACTCTCGCCACGACACGGTGGATCGTGGCGATCCTTGAGCACCACCAGAACGCGGACGGCTCGGTAAACGTGCCAGCGGCCCTACGCCCCTACCTGGGCGGCATTGAGGTGCTTCCGGTAATTTAAACCGGCGGCGGGGACAACCAGCTGCCCCGGTTCGTTGGTCGGGTGACTTTCTGGTTCACTGAGGAGATGAGGACGACTGTGGTGGCCGGCACCGACGATCAGCTCGGCATGCCGAGGCGATACTTCATCGCCTTGGATGTCGACGGCACCCTGGTCGACCACGAGGGCGCAATGACGGACGAGGTCCGCTCAGCTGCCCAGGCAGTCATTTCAGCCGGGCATGACGTTGTGGTAGCCACGGGACGCTCCTCCGGGGCCACGTTGCCGGTGCTGGAACAGATCGGCCTGCGCAGGGGCTACGCGGTGTGCTCGAACGGCGGTGTCACGCTGCGGGTTGACCCGGATCTGCCCAATGGATTCGTGGTCGTGGACCGCGTCACTTTCGACCCCAAGCCCGCACTGAATGCGCTGCGCGAACGCCTGCCGCTGGCCAAGTATGCACTGGAGGACGACCAGGGCCGCTTCCTGGCAACCGAAAGTTTCCAGGACGCCAGCTTCGGGGCCATTGCCCAGAGTGCCTCCTTTGAGGAACTGCTCGGCGCCAACGCCGTCCGCGTGGTTGTTTTCAGCACCGACAGCACCGCGGAAGAATTCGGAACGGCAGTGGAGGCGATCGGCTTGCACGGGGTCACCTACTCGGTCGGCTGGACGGCGTGGCTGGACATCGCCGCGGCAGGGGTGACCAAGGCCAGTGCCCTGGAGCTCCTGCGCCGCAAGCTTGGCGGCGACCCTGCGCTGACAGTGGCCGTGGGAGACGGTCGGAACGATATTGAGATGTTGTCCTGGGCGGCGCGCGGGGTGGCGATGGGCCAGGCCCCTCCCGAGGTCCGTGCGGCGGCGTCCGAAGTGACAGGCTCTGTGGACGACGACGGCGCAGCGAAGGTGCTGCGCTCGCTTATCTAGCCTTTTCCAGCCGCTATCCGGCCGCGACGGGCAATGACGTCGGACCATACGTCAGGTCAAGCAGGCGTGCCGCTGCTGGACGGGTGGCCCACTCTTCGACCCAATGCGAGCGGATGACCGCCTTGCTCACCGCCTGGCTGCTCACGCCGAGCTCCCGGGCGACGAGTTTCTGCTGGCCACGGGCGCCGGGAGTCATCAAATCGAGAATATTCCATTCCGCGCTGGTGCGCGTATAGACGATCTGCCCCAGCAGGCGCAGCACCGCCTCAGCTTCCGCGGCGACGTCCGCGTCCGGGCCGTCCACGGCCAGCGGGATCCGTTCGCCCGTTTTCCGGGCCCGGTCCACGGCCCGGCGGGCGTATACCAACCCAAACCCGTCGGCCTCCAAGATATTTTCTGGGACGGGCAGGCCCAGCGGGCCGACGCCGATGCCCACATGCCAGCGATGGTGCCGGATTGCCACGAGCGCCGCATCCACCGCGGTGGATGCCGAATCAACTACTCCCTGAACCTCGTCGCCTACCGAGCGCTGGAAGGCAACAACCGTCGGCAACTGCCGGAGAGCACGAATCAACTCCGGCACCTGGTCGCCAACATCACGCGAATCCCGCTGGTTGATGGTGAGCACAAAGAGCATGGCTTTAGTATGCGCGATACGCAGCGAGACCGGCGCGAACCGGTACGCCGGCCTCCCCGGCTGGCAGCCTAACGGCCTTCCGGAACGCTGGTGGCATTGGCCGCGTCGACATCTACGTCCCGACCCTGGGGCTCATCCTCCGCGCTCGGCTCGCCCAGCGCCGCGAATCGTCGGAGCGAGGCCTCCACTTCAGCTTCCGCCTCGGCCCGGCCAGCCCAGTCCGCCGCCTCGACCCATTTGCCGGGCTCAAGGTCCTTGTACTTGGTGAAAAAGTGCTTGATCTCGTCGAGCAGGAAGTCCGATACGTCGGAAAGGTCCTGGATGTGATCGAACCTCGGGTCCGCCGGGACGCACAACACCTTGGCGTCTCCGCCGCCGTCGTCGGTCATATTGAACACGCCGATTGGGCGAGACTCAACCAGCACACCGGGGATCAGGTCATAGTCCTGAAGCATTACCAGGGCGTCCAGCGGGTCCCCGTCCTCGCCGAGCGTATTCTCGAAATACCCGTAGTGGGTGGGGTACTGCATTGCGGTGAACAGTACGCGGTCGAGGCGGAGACGGTGGGTCTCGTGGTCGATTTCGTATTTGACCCGGGACCCCCGGGGGATCTCGATGGTGACGTCAAGCTTCATGGCAACTCCTGGCGTTTGTTGGATGGCACCCCGACTCCCCGTCCGGGTGCGGACGAGCGAGACGCTACGGTCTACTGTTTAACTCTCAGCGTTAAACATATCCGTCCGCCAGCGCTTCGGCGCACTTGCCGCCCGCCGATGACGGTCCGGGACCGGCTTTCGAGAGGAACCGGCACGAACATGATGGCCTCTTGGGCGCGATGGTTGACCAGCGTGGCGCTGGTACTCGCACTCGGCGTGCTCCTAGTTCCGCTAGCTGTGCTGCTGGTTCCGCCGGTGGTCGGATCGTTACGCCCATCCACGCCGCAGCCGAGCCCGGAAATTCCGGGGATTCAGCGTCCTCCGGAGGAAGTCCGCGAACCGCACGTGGTGGGCGCGCTATCCGCGGACGCGCCCGCTCCGCTTCCGGACCTGCTCGGCCCTCTCCTCGACGCCGAACTAGCCCTCGAGGGCGCAACCGTAACCGGTATGGTGCTGGACGTGGCTACGGATGACGTCCTGTACGAGGCTGACGCTGGCAGGGCCCAGCCACCAGCATCCAACATCAAGCTCCTCACCGCTGCCGCCGTGATGGCGATGCTTCCGCCGGAGCGGCGATTCGACACGACAGTGCTGGCGGAGGCCGCTGATGGGGCGCTTTACCTGCAGGGCCACGGCGATGTACTCCTGGGAGCGGGGCAATCGCTCGGGAACAAAGTCGTTGGCCATGCCGGTCTAGCGACCCTCGCGGAGGAGACCGTCGCCGCGCTTGATCCGGCGGCAGGCCCCTTCACCGTGTATGTGGACGACTCGCACTTCGAAGGCGCCGCGCTTAACCCGACCTGGGCCGACGGAGATGTCCTCGCCGGTGAGATCTCTGCAATTTATCCGCTGGCGCTCACCTCCGGGTGGAGCGATGAGGAAGCCAGGGAACGCTACCCGGATGCTGCGATCGCAGCAGCGCAGGTTTTCCAGTCGGCGCTGACGGCTGCCGGCGCGGATCGCGGTCTCGACATATTGCCCGCCGTGGAACGCAGAACGGCCACCGCGGAAGCACAGCCCATCGCCTCGGTGGAGTCCGCCACGGTCGAGCAACAGGTTACCCACATGCTGGAAGTCTCGGACAACTACGTGGCCGAAGCACTCGCCCGCTCAGCCGCGCAGGCAAGCGGGCGTCCGGCCTCCTTCGGCGGGGCAACCGAAACGCTTACGGCCGTGGCCGCCCACCTCGGCGTGCCGCTGGAAGGTCTGGAAATCGGTGACGCATCCGGTCTCTCAGGGCGAAACGCCATCAGCGCCGAACAGTTCGCCCGCTTGCTGGGAGCTCTTGCGCTAGCCGAAAAACCGGGATTGACCGGAATCCTCGACGCCCTTCCTGTGGCGGGGCTGACAGGAACGCTCGAAGAAAGGTTTGATGCAGAGAGCGGACCAGCCCGGACCGGCGCCGGCGTCGTCCGCGCTAAGACCGGAACGCTCAATGCCGTGACGACTCTCAGTGGTTACGTGGTCAGCAGGGATGGGCGGCTGCTCGCCTTTTCATTCATGGCCTCCGGGCTCGACGGCGACACAGCGGCAGCCCGCAAGGCGGCCGACAACGCAGCAGGTGTGCTGGCCGCTTGCGGCTGCCGGTAGGCGGTGCGCGGGTGTGCGCAGGCCGGCTCCCAGCAGGGTGTGGTCGAATAGGAGCTATGGAGAGCACCAACGCATCCGCGCAGATCACCACACACCGCAACCTCATCAACTGGGAGCTTGCCGCCTCCAGTGCGGCGCGGCTCACCCCCGCGGGGCCAGTGCTGACACCGGCGGAGGTGCGCGCAACGGTGACCAACCTCCGCGAGTTGGCGGACCGTTCCGTCGCGCACGTCCATCAGATTTCCCGGCTAGATGCTGCTCGGGATCTCCGGGATTCCGAGCTTCTCATCGTGGACCGGGCGTCTTGGGCGAAGGCCAGCACACAGAGCTTCAGGGTCCTTATGGAACCGGCTGTCGAGCAGTTGGCGGTCAGCAGGCCGCAGGCGATGAAGACGGCCACGGCCAGCTTGGGCGGCGCCATGACCGGCGCGCAGATGGGCGCGATCCTGGCATTTCTCTCCAGCAAGGTCCTCGGCCAGTACGACCCATTCGTCCCCTCGAGCCAGGGAACCGGCGGGCGCCTGCTCCTGGTTGCCCCAAACATCGTCTCCGTAGAACGCGAACTGAAGGTCGACCCCGCCGATTTCCGACTCTGGGTCTGCCTGCACGAGCAGACCCACCGAGTGCAGTTTGCCGCTGCGCCGTGGCTGAAAGACCATCTCAGCGCCCATATCGGCGAGCTGACCGCCGGGCTGGTGGACAAGGCGGAGACGCTTTCCGACAGGCTCGGCAAGGCAGCCAAATCCCTCGGCATGAATCGGGCGGACGAAGGAAGCGGTCTGGGACTGCTCTCCATCCTGCAGGACCCGGAAGACAAGGAACGGCTCTCCCACCTCACCGCTGTCATGAGCTTGCTGGAAGGCCACGCGAACGTCGTCATGGACGGGGTGGACGCCCAGATAGTTCCGACAGTGAAAACCATTCGCCGCCGGTTTAACGCCCGCGGAAAATCACGCGGACCAGTGGAGAAGCTCATCCGCCAACTCATGGGCCTAGATGCAAAAATGCGCCAATACAGCGACGGCGCGCGTTTTGTGCGACGGGTGGTGAACCAGACTGGAATGGACGGGTTCAACCAGGTATGGGAATCCGCCCTGCATCTACCCACCGAAATAGAGATCCACGCCCCTGATCAGTGGATTGACCGGATGAGCCTGCTGCGTCATGGTTAGGCGTCCGCGGCTGCTCCCGGTGGTCGCTGTGGCCCGTCGCCACACCGAGCAGTGCCTCGCTGACGTCCTGACAGCCGCTGAAGAACCGGTCGATAGCCGTCTTCCGCTCGTTCTTGTGGCGTGCAGCGGCGGACCGGACTCGTTGGCGCTGGCCGCCGTCGTCGTCCATCTGGCCCGCTCCGGGCGGTGCCGGGTCGGGGCGGTGGTGATTGATCACGGGCTGCAGCCCGGAAGCCGGGAGGTCGCTGACCGTGCTGCCGAACAGCTCACCGGTCTTGGGCTGGAGCCGATCGAGGTTCGCAGCGTGACGGTCGTGGCCACGGGCATGGGGCCGGAGGCGGCGGCGCGGACGGCCCGCTACGCCGCACTGGACGCCGCAGCTGCGGAACTGGGCGCAGTCGCGGTACTGCTGGGCCACACATTGGATGACCAGGCTGAACAGGTGCTGCTGGGTCTCGCCCGGGGATCCGGAACCCGCTCACTGGCAGGAATGCCGAAGCAGCGCGGCCTCTACCGCCGCCCGTTGCTGAACCTCCGCCGTGCCGCGACCGAGGAAATCTGCCGGTTTTACGGACTGGACCCATGGATGGACCCGACCAATCGCGACGAACAGTTCGCCCGCTCGAGGGTCCGAGCCACGGTGCTGCCTTTCCTGGAGGAACAGCTGGGCCCGGGAATCCCGCAGGCCCTCGCGCGCAGCGCCACCATCCTGGGGCAGGACGCGGACTACCTAGAGCAACTCGCCGAGAGCCGGTTCCAGCAGCTCGTGGTCCAGGACAGCGACTGCCTCCTGCTCAACGAAGGGGCGTTGCGGGCCCTGCCCGCGGCGTTGCGGCAGCGGGTGATCGCACTCGCCGCCGTCGGCCTTGGAGGCAGTCAGCCCAGCTTTGAAAGGATCCTCGCCGTGGAGTCGCTGCTGCAGCGGCGCGGTTCAGCCGGCCCGGTCCAGCTGGGCGGACACATCAGCGCTTTCCGGCAAGTGCGCGGAAAATCAGTTCTCCAGGGCGAGCCAAGCTATGGCAGTCTTGTCTTTACGAACAATCGCAGCGGTGCAAACCGGCCGTCCGGTCCTACACAGGAGTAATTGGTGGATTCACACGACGTCCAGGCTGATCTCAAGCACGTCCTTTACAGCCGGGAAGACATCCAACAGCGCGTGGGTGAATTGGCCGAGCAGATCGACGCGGATTACCGCGGCCGCGACATCCTCCTGGTCGGGGTGCTCAAAGGGGCGGTGATGGTTATGGCTGACCTCTCACGCTCATTGCACTCACACATCACCATGGACTGGATGGCAGTGTCCTCCTACGGGTCTGGGACCCAGGCCTCCGGCGTCGTGCGCATCCTCAAGGACCTGGAGACGGATCTGATGGGCAAGCACGTTCTGATTGTGGAGGACATCATCGACTCGGGGCTGACCCTGTCTTGGCTCCGTGCCAACCTGCTCTCCCGTGGTCCGGCATCAGTGGAAATCTGCACCCTGCTGCGCAAGCCCGACGCGGCGAAGGTCGACATCGACGTGAAATATGTCGGATACGACATTCCGAGCGAGTTCGTGGTCGGATACGGGCTGGACTTCGCGGAGAAATACCGGAACCTGGATTTCATCGGCACACTTGCCCCGCACGTCTACGAATAACCGCCGCGTCCGGGTGATTGCTGCTCCGGCCACGCCGGCGGAGGGAACTTATGCCCATATCCGCGCGTGCTCATGTGCGTACGCTGTATATCCTTAGGTGTTCCGCGCCGCACACATTCCTAGCTTGCCGAATCAGGAGGGACAGGGCGCACTGCCCTGAATCGCATGAAATTCAAAAACCTATTCAAGGGGCCGGTTTTCTGGATCGCCCTCGCTGTGACGGCGCTTCTGGTCATCCTCCCTATTGTCTTCAATGCCGACACCGGCCGCGTCGACACCAATATCGGCCTGGAGTTGCTTGAGGGCAACAAAGTGGAGCAGGCGAAGATCGACGACGCCGAACAGCGCGTGGACCTGACCCTGCGCGAGGATTACCAGGACAAGGGCCGCAGTGTGCAGTTCTTCTTCAGTACAGCCCGTGCCGAGGATGTGGTCGAGGCGATTAATGCTTCCGACGTCAAGGGGTTTACCGACCAGCCGGAGCAGAGCAACTGGTTCCTGAGCATTGTCGGGCTGATCTTCCCGATCCTAATCCTTGGGCTGATCTTCTGGTTCCTGCTCGGCCGGATGCAGGGCGGCGGCTCCAAGGTCATGCAGTTCGGCAAGTCCAAGGCCAAACTCATCTCGAAGGATATGCCGCAGGTGACTTTCGTCGATGTTGCAGGGGTCGACGAGGCGGTGGAGGAACTCCACGAAATCAAGGAGTTCCTGCAGGAACCAGCAAAATTCCAGGCGTTGGGAGCCAAGATCCCCAAGGGAGTGCTGCTCTATGGACCGCCGGGAACCGGCAAGACCTTGCTGGCCCGGGCCGTTGCAGGGGAGGCCGGGGTTCCCTTTTACTCAATTTCCGGTTCCGACTTCGTGGAAATGTTCGTCGGGGTCGGAGCTTCGAGGGTGCGCGACCTGTTTGAGCAGGCGAAAAACAACGCCCCCGCAATCATCTTCGTTGACGAGATAGATGCGGTCGGCCGACACCGCGGCGCTGGCGTGGGCGGCGGGAACGACGAACGCGAACAGACACTGAACCAGTTACTCGTGGAGATGGACGGCTTTGATGCTACGACGAATGTCATCCTGATCGCTGCGACCAACCGGCCGGACGTGCTCGACCCGGCGCTGCTTCGCCCGGGACGCTTCGACCGCCAAATTTCCGTCGAGGCCCCTGATATGAAGGGTAGGCGGCAGATCCTCGCGGTCCACGCCCAGGGCAAGCCGATGGCACCGGGAGTCGACCTGAAATCGGTGGCGAAAAAGACTCCTGGTTTCACCGGCGCCGATCTGGCAAACGTCCTCAACGAGGCAGCCCTGCTCACAGCGCGTTCCAACGCGCAACTGATCGATGACAGGGCACTCGATGAGTCGATTGACAGGGTCATCGCCGGGCCGCAGAAGCGCAGCCGGTTGATGAAGGAACTCGAACGAAAAATCACCGCCTACCACGAAGGCGGGCACGCGCTCGTGGCCGCTGCGCTGCGCAACACCGATCCGGTCACCAAAGTCACCATCCTCCCACGTGGCCGCGCACTGGGCTACACCATGGTTCTGCCCTCGGATGACAAATACTCGATCAGCCGCAACGAATTGCTGGACCAGCTCGCCTACGCTATGGGCGGTCGCGTGGCGGAGGAAATAGTCTTCCACGACCCGTCCACGGGAGCCTCGAACGATATCGAAAAAGCCACCGGAACCGCGCGTAAAATGATCACCCAATATGGGATGAGCGAGCGCATCGGCGCAGTGAAGCTCGGTCACGGGGGTGGCGAACCGTTCCTCGGACGGGACATGGGCAGCGACCGGGACTATTCGGACCAGATCGCGTTGGTCGTCGATGAGGAGGTCCGTCGGCTCATCGACAACGCCCACGACGAGGCGTACGAGATCCTCACGGAGAACCGGGACGTCCTGGACCGCTTGGCGCTGGAACTGCTGGAGCGGGAAACCCTGAACCAGGCCGACATCGCGGAAGTCTTCGTTGACGTGCGCAAACGAAAGCTGCGCGAGGTATGGCTCTCCAAGGACTCCCGGCCTGTGCACTCCCTGCCTCCGGTCGTCTCGGCGAAGGAGCGGGCCGAAGCTGCTTCAGCAGGAGGCCAAGATCCGGCATCGGTTTCTCCACAGGACCAGATCGCCAGTGCCAACCTCCCCCAGGACTTCGACGTCCAGAAGTCAGCCCTTCCCACGCCGGAGGACGACGGCGGCCCAGCCTCCAACCGGGGCGGCCAACATTCCTAGACAGGGATGGGCCCCTCGCCGCAGCGATAGGATCTACCCGTGACTGAGTTCGATGATGACGCGCTCGACGCCGCCCTCTCCGGCGTCCACTCACCTGTGGACCAACCGCGGATCCAGCGGGCGGTGCGGGAAATACTCGCCGCTATCGGCGAGGACCCGGACCGGGAGGGCCT